>CAMTOX010000034.1 GCA_947074225.1 uncultured bacterium | reverse complement strand
TAAATGTTGAAACACTAGCAGAACAGGTTGGATTAAGCAGAGTACATATATATCAAAACTAAAAAAACATAAAATATAAACCAATGACAAAGGTTGAAGGTTGACCAAAAGTAACAGAAACCGAAATAAAGTTTTGGGAAGAGATAAGCAATGACTACTTAAGTTAAATTGGAAAAGTATACAGAAGAGCGTATCCATCTTCAATAAAGAAACAAGAGGGGATAAAAAGTAAAAAAACTGTTGAGCAATATATATCAAAAATAACAACCCCACTACCAACGATTTATATTCCGAGGCATCAATATTACCTCGCATCTTATCGGCAGCTCTCCAAATCTCTTTCTCAAATCCTATTTCAGCACTATTTACTTTTGCCATATCAATTTTTTAATAGTCAAATAAAAATATTCTATCGGATAATAATATCTATGCAGAATCGTTCGCTTCATAAAAACAACTTATTATCCCAAGAAACAAAAGTAATGAAAAATTATGGAATTTCAATAATTATTCTTTAGTATTAAATTTCCTATCATTTCTTCCCCTTCCTCTTCTCTCCAACACCCCTCCAAACCTCCATCAAATAGGGACCAAATTCGGATCTATACCCGACTTTGGTCCCACTTTGTACCCTGTTTGCACCCTCTTTGTAGAGAAGGGGAAGTGAAGGTGATAAGGAGGTTTTGGTACGGAGGTTGGGGTGTGTGCGTTGTTGAAAATGGGTGGAGAAGTGTGAATCTGCACAAATGTGAAGAAATGAGAATTAAAAAAGTTAAAAGTAAATTTTTATATAATTTTTAACGCTAAGACTATTGACAAGGGGTTGCTAAAGGTGTATATTTGCAAAGTAAGGATCTCCTTACAACCAACCTGCAAAATGGGCATTGGCAGAAGCTTTTGCTTAAGTTTCAACAAGGAAACGGCATGTGTTGGTAGCTTGCATAGGTTCTCACGGCCAACGCCGTATGCTTTCTTTGAGGCTTGACGCTCCTCACTGCAAAGAACAGTTCCCTATCCCACTTTTTTCTGTTCGTCGTCACTTTGTCAGTCAAAGTCTCTTTGGGCGAACCTCTCTCTTCCCACCTTGTGAGGCAACATCTGCAGATGGTGTCGTTAAGCTTCGTCGGCTTCACTTGCAAGGTCTCTGTGCCATGGGAAGTGGTGGGAGCATGGACTTGGTATTACATGTTTTGAAACCTCACCTTAACAGGTTACTACAGAATCATGGTGCCGTGTGGCACTACTCTGTATCTATTTGGAAACGTCTCTGCCCCTTCACGGCATTATGAGCATGCTGCCACAGCGTGTCAAACAGCATCCGGGCGCTCACGTCTCCTTTTCGTTGGAAAGTCCCACTAGATGGGCATTGTCATAAAACCTTTTTTATTTTCCATTAATGTTTCCCTTGCAGTGTCTTTTCTGCATAGGCAGGAGTCTGTAGCCCCTTAGCTCACAACCATACAAAGGCCGGCGGGTGACGTTAATGAAATAACTAAACAAAAAAAACTATGAAGAATAACACAATTCCTGAGGAAAATCCTCAACTAAACATGATTCCAGAACGATGTTGTTGCCCACTACATTGTAAGATTCTGGAGGCTATTGAAGAGATACGCATTGAGGTGCGTCAAAAGTATGCCAACGAGATGGGCCAAGAGGAGTGGCTGGATAGTTTGGAGGTGTCGCAACTGCTACATGTGAGCATACGCACCATCACCAACATGCGCAACAACGGTTTGCTGAAGTATAGTCAATTTGGTAGAAAATATTATTACCTGAAGTCGGACATCATGGAGATCTTAAAAGATAACTATATGCTCAACAAGATTGGCTATTTTAAACAAAAGAGGTAGTCACCGTCGGGGTGAGTGTGTGGCCACCTATCCAGGTTACAACCGTTGGGAAGAGGGTGGTGCAATGGTAATGGCTTATAGAGTGTAAAAGGGTTGACGAGCTCTACACCGGGAGAGAACACCAGTAGGTGTCGGGGTGTAGTGTCGTCACCCTTTTTTGGTATCGCACTTGGGCTGAGGTCGCAAGCGTGCGGCAGGCTCTAAGCAGCCGGAGAACCCGGACTGTGGGACATGGCCTTGGCGCCGCAACCACAGCCCAGACAAAAGCAGGGCAAGAAAGAGGCGGCAGCAGCACCGGAAGGGCAGTCGGAAGTTGTGGCTACTTCAGGGAGCCAACCAATGGAGGCGTCGGCAATGGGGAGCATGCCAGCTGACAAAAGCAATGGCAGAGCGTGCAAGGGAGGCGGTGCTTCAACAGCAATTCCGTAACGCTCCGGCACAAGAGGTTCAAGAGAGCAAGGCATCTATCGCCTAAAAAACAACATACCAACAGTGGTGCAACATACCTGCATCAGTGCAACCATAAATAGGCGTTATATAGCCAAATAATGGCTTTTAGCCCACAAAAGGGGATGAAAAAAGGAAGTTATCACAACGTGAAAATATGTTCACAATAAGTAACTTATGAGAGTTATCAACAGGTTATCAACAAAAAAATGCCCATTTTATGGGTTAATTGTGCATAAAAAATAGGGTTAAATAGGGTATATGTTAAAAAAATAGCTCACTTTGGCAAACTTTTTGCAATCGTCACAAAGGTTGTTTGAACGTATATAATGGTCTGTCTAAACGTGCCGTCACAAGGCTTCCGGCCTCAAGTTAGAACGCAATGGCGCAGCGGTAACGTTTAGTAGCTTGTAGAGAACTTCTTATTCAGCTCCTCAATGGCTCATTGCCTAATAGTCTCATTCATTGGTTACCTCGGTAGCAACTGCTTCTTGAAGTAGTAAAGGGTGTGGGTTTGGCTTTTGAGAAGAGGGTTGAGAAAGTTTTTGAGGTTGCCGCTATTCGCAACTTGGAGCTGAGAAGTTTAAAACAGATGTTTATGTAGAACCACCCCAATCTTTTTATTCATTAGCCAATATTTTTACGTATGATTCAATTTCCATTAGTCAACGTCTCCATCCATTCATGGGACCCTAAAGAGCATTACAAACGTTATATCTTAACCAGCGACATGGTTTATAATGTTGAGGATGAAGAGTTAGAAAAGTTTTATGTTGGTCACACCTTTGTGGACGACCAGGGTAACTTGTTTTATATTCAAAACTATCGCAGCAGCTACAAGTGGTTGCGACTTTTGATGCCTAAAAAGATTCGCAAGCGCTTTAAACTAAAGATTGTACCTACCGGCGATTCTATGGAGTTTGCCGAGATGCAACAACATATGTATCATCAAGCCATCTGTATGGGCGATGCCACTGAGCAGTTCATAGATTTGAGCCATATTTATAATGCACGCTCCATTCGCGACCTATTTGGGTAGGGTGCCAAACGTGTGAGAGATTAGGCCAACACGGCAGGAGCTAAAGTGTGGATTGGTAATGGGAAAGTTCCCATACCAATCCACACCTTATTTTTGGCACACCATACAGGAGTAGTTGAGAGACAATGGGCAAGGGAGCTAAGGAGCCTGGAGAGCCAAAAGCTCTATAGGACACCGGGCGCAAAGCCAATGGATGGCGCATGAATGGAGTGTACCCAAGAGGGAATAAAAGGGCACCGAGCAATGAGCAGCTAAGCGGCCGTAAATAAGGGGGAGGTCATTAGCCAACACATATAAAAGTTGAGGAGATTGATTTGGCAATGAGAGCCATACCCAGTGAGAAGAGGTGGTTAGGGGTGCATGAGCAAATAGAGCCCATTAAAGCGTTAATATATAGGTAAAAACAGTGTATAAAGTGTGTACGGAAATAGGGAGCAGTTGGCAAACCCAGAGAAGCGTTTGAAAAGAGAGATAACGAGCAAAGAGAGAGCTAAATGAATTGGCGCCGCAAGCAACAGCCAATGGTGCACAAAGCTTTAACAGGGAGTAGTGCGTGAGAGCAGCTGTAGAAAAGGGAATGAAGAGGAAGAGAACACAAGAGAAACTATAGAACCGAATGCAGCGGCAATGGGAGGGGTAGTGGCAAGCAAAGGAGATAAGAGAAGGTAGGCGAACCATAACCATGTTGGGAGTAAGCAATGGCAAGTCAACCCACACTATTTAAGGCGATGGCTGTAGAGAAGAGGCAGAACAGCGATAGAAAGAGAGCGTTGAATAGCTAGGTTGTTGAAACATTGAAAAGGGATGCACAGTGGAAGAGCGGGTAACAAAACAAATCAGGTCAAGGCACATTTACCATCGTCCCTGCAAAGCAGCAAGGAGTGGGAAAGTGCCTTGACCTGTATGTTCTACAAGATACTACTATTGGTCGATATTATCTTCTATCTGCATTAACAAACCAGTGTAGTGCATCTTCACAGCTAAACCTTGACGAGAAAGTCCGTCGAAATTAAGAATGTAGGTGCCATTGTCGTAGTTTACATCGAGTGTACCACTTGACAAGATGTTGTTCACTGGTTGAACAGTAGAGGTAATACCATTTGGAGCATACTCCAACACAGCGTACTTAATTACATTTACACTATCGGTACTAATGGTATAGCTTCCAGAAGGAATATATCCTTTTTGATCGGTTACGACATTAAATTTCAAAATGCTTACCGGATTGTTCACATCACTACCGGCATCGTGTTGTTCTAACGTCATGCCAGCATAGATTGTAGCATTAAGCACATAGGTATCGCCATCGGTATTAAGATAGGTCAACGTACCAAATGTTGTGGCAATAGAAGCATCGCTACCTGCTTTCACATAATTGGTTGGGTCTTCTACCACGGTCTTCTTTTCGCACGCAGCAAAAAGAAGCGCAAAAATAACAAGTGTTGAAAATAAGAAATACTTTTTCATAAAATAAAATTTAAGATTGAACATTGAATACACTATTTCATATAAGGTGAATTCTAAAATAAAGTTAGAGACCTACTAACAAATAGGTTACCTAAAAAGATGACTCACTTAAAAGATAAAAAAGAACCCTTAATGCTAATATTTAGATTAGCCAAAACCTATCGTTACAACCACTAAATCACTCATCCTTATGAGGGTATGCGATTTTCGGAAGTAAAGATAGAAGAATCCTTTTAAATAAACAAATTTTAAAAAGAAACAACTTCTTGTAAAATCCACTGCTTCAGAGCCAGTTATTAGAACTCGCTTTAACATTATCAACTACTTTGCCAAATTGAATAGAAAATTCTAAGAAAAGAAAAATTTAAACATTAAATATCGCTTGCGTTGATAGAGAAAAGGAGTGCAACCGGTGTAAGAATCAGATTTAGTGATACTTCATGGCAAACATCGCAATAAAATAGGCCAAGATGAGCTATGCATCCATAGGCATAAAAAGAGTATAAAATAACCTCACCGCATGGCAAGAGAGAAAAGTATAAACAGAAACGGGAAGCAAGAAGATGCCGTGAAGCACTATAAGGGTAAAGTGAATGATGAAGCAGAGCCAATGTCCCCTATATAGCAAATAGAAGCCACATTACAACAGAGAAATTTAGCAATCACGGCAAGGTATGGCATTTGAGTTGTATAACTGATATCAGGTTCTATACGCACCTCTATAAAAGCTTCTTAGTGAGTATAAGTCACTATAAGCATTGGCAATAGTGGCTAAGGGAAAGGGCCATAGCCAGCAAGCAATGGAAACAGAGGCGTTAGGAGCTGCAACACCCAAGAGAAGACCTATAGAAGCTGGGGTAGCCCTTAAGAAGTGGAGATAACCTCTGAGTGATGAACAATCTCTGAAAAGGGTCTACTAAAGAGAGGTATGTTGAGTAGAGAAATAGTGGAGGAGATTTAAAGGTTGGAAGATGGATGTACCAACAGAAGCAGTGGAAGTAACACAGAGCCGACACCCTAGGTGTTGAGGCATTCTAAAATCATAAAAAACGCATGAAACGACTAGTTACCATTCAATCAATCATTTTAATAACTGCCCTAATGTTATGGGGCTGTGAGCATGAGAGCCATGAGGTGCGTGCGCGCAACCATATTCAGGTGCCCGACCAAACCATGGTAGAGGGTGTGATGGGATTTTGCGACCGCAATAGGGTATTATCCGACGACGATAAAGATACCCTCTACACCTATCGGCTCATCTTATTGGGCGGGAGCTACTTGGCAGAACTCACCTCCGACTCCACCATAAAGCGTCCGGTAGCAGTGCTGGAGATGAAGGTGGCAGAGAAGAGCTCCGAGGGCTTGCAAACGGGAAGCTACACTACCCTCGACACTATTGTGCCAGGATATATTAGCGACTGCTACTGCCTCTACCTACCCCACGGACTAAACGACACCACCGGCAAGAGCTATTATAAGATGAACATGGGAACCCTGACAGTGACCAACGACGCAGAGCTCTATACCATTCTATACAGAGGCGTGCAAACAGACTCGGCCAATATAAATGATATTGTGTCGGCATACTATTACGGCATCCTGTTGAAGATGAATAATCAATATTTGATGATGATTGAAGATTTACTGAAGAATATGTAGCAGGGCAATAGTAGGTGGTAGCACCATAATGGCGGAGCTGCGTCACAGCTCTACCGATGATTGCTACTCTACAGATGTTGCACGAGTAACCATTAGAAACATTAAACCTTAAGAAGATATGAAACGATTAGTATTTATAGTGATTCCTTGCCTTATTATCTGGATTATTATAGGCTGCAACCGCGAGAGTGATGAGGCGATGCCACCAACCGGGAACTACATTCTATTAGAAGGGTATGCTGCTAAAACCATTGGATTTAGTCAGATAGATTATCTGGGCAACCTCACACAAGGGCATGACTTGGGTCTCTGCTTAGCCTACGGCCTAAATAGTGAGATCTATAACGACAGCTTAGTGGTGGACCTCCCTCCATACATGAGCTTTTTCATGAATATTGTTTCGGCCGACTCGCTGCTGCTCCAAGCCGGCGACTATACTCTGCGTAACGTAGACTCGATAGGTCATATCTTAAATGCTTATGTGGAATATGCCCCTAAAGGCACGTCGAGCACGGAACAAGCCAACTACTTCAAAATTACCGAAGGAGAACTCAGAGTGGGCTATGTGGATGGCATCTATGAGATTGCTTTTGATGGTAAAAGCGAACACAACCTGCACTTAACCGTGCGTTACCAAGGCGCCATAAAGTTATATACCAAATAGTTCCATGACTTAACCGCCGCAATACCCTTCGGGCAAGCGCCGAGTAGGGTATTGCATAACTTTTTACTTTAGCGAAGAAACTTTAAAAAAAGATTTTCGAAACAGCGTGTTATTAAATATTTATGGATATATTTGTAATATTTTAATTGCTAACCAAAGCCATTCTATCACACTCCTCCCCTACACTAACCCATGCTATTTGGTGTAGCGTTGACATGTAATGCTACTATGCCATCTCAAATGAGTGGTTGGAGAGTGTATAGAGGTGTAAACACCAACCATGAGATTAACTAAACAACTAGGCCTATTTCTTTTAGTGCTGCTATCTCTCCACGCTTGTGGTGACAAAGAAATCCTCACACCCGAACCACGTGAGCTTGATGTGCAAAACAACTGCTTCTACCTTTCGCCCTACGACACACTAGCGAGTACCTTTACCCGTCTGAACCATTATGGCAGCTTAGGCGACGCTAAGAGCGATATAGATATCTGCATCTATGGTGGTTTAACGCGCGAAGATTTCTTCTACAATAGATCTGTGGCCTATCCCATTGGGATGATCTACCTGGACTGCATTGCCGATTCACTTTGGGAGGATGGTGCTGGCATCTATCAGATGGATAGCAGCGGCACTACCGGAACCATACAGTATGCGTCGATACTCTACTCACCTCAAGGCATCTCCGACACCATTAAGCCACAAGAGCAGCTCGTTACCTCGGGGACACTCTTTGTGAGCCAAGAGGAAGGAGTATACCGATTCTTCTTCAGAGGCACTACCGATAGTGGAGCAGAGATTGTAATAGAGCAATGGGGTAAACCGTTTATTGACGAATAGAATAGCTGAAATTCTATCTGAATGGTTGAAGACAAAAAGAAAATATTTTTCAAATAAACCATAAAAGAGATTGATATAAAAAAGAATTACTAAACAACCTCTAATATAACAGAAACTATCTGATTATTAGAGAGGTGTCATAAAATAATTTCTTACTTTTGTGAAAGTATAAATAGTCTTAAGCATAGTTTAAATGGCATAGCACACCATGACTTGTGCAGATGAAAAGATGCCTTAGGACTATACCAAATGTTTACTTAACAAACTTATTTTCAAAAATGAAGAAACTATTTTTAATGGTGTGTCTTATAGGCACAATGGGCATGTTGTTCACTGCCTGTACGAAAGAGAATGAACCAAACGATGGTTCTGGCGATGTTGATAACAAAGAGTATGTCTCTATGGAGAACTTGGGCAAGGCAGAATCAAAATTCTTAATTGTGAATTATTATGGTCTTGAAACTTCGGGTACTGAAGATATTGATGTCTTGTTGTATGCGGGTATCACCAAAGAGGAGGTAGACAACATGGATGCCAACTCAATCATTGAAGAGGATGTATTTATTCTATATATGGATTTAGGCACAAGCCAAAAAGAGTATATCCCTACCGGTGTATACCCTGTTAGAACAGAAGAGAACAGACAAGTAGGTACCATTTGCGACATTCGCATTCAACACTTCCCAGCCGGTAGTGGTTTGGCAAGTAAACCAAACGTATACCCAATCACTGAAGGTGCTTTAGAGGTACGCTACGACAATGGCATTTACCGTTTCAACTTCAATGGTAAAGGTAGCAATGGAGACATTGTAGTGGCCGATTTCACCGGCACAGCACACTATTTTGATCGTGCAGAATAGAGTTTAGAGAACCTTTCAGGTTTAACACTATTAGAGCGGCTGCTTGAGTTAATCGGGCAGCCGCTCTAACAGTATATAGTAGACCTGGAGAGGAATAAAAGTAGAAAATAGAGAGGATTATCCAAGCTGATGCCTATACCAAGAGTTACATGGTTAGAATTACACCCATAGAGCGAAGATTACAAATGAAAGAGAGAGAGTCTCAACTTAGCATTTTGCAGTGTTTAGCTCTATATTTCAGCATAGTGAATCGTTGGAAGAATAGGCGTAAAAAGTAAGAAATAAATCGTTAATTATTTATTTTATTATTATTGCAAGCAAAAATAACATTTTATATATTTGCATCCTTTTAATAATTAGATGCAAATTTATAGTATATGTTAGACTGGATTGATTATCGGATACTTGCGGCATACACCAATGGTATTGCCACCTTCTTATTTTTCCTAATGGGAATCTTTTTCATAAGAAAAGAGAAGGGTTCACGTCTGAAACATATATTAGGTTACATTCTCTGCATATGGGGAGTTCTCCTTTTTAAAGATATACTCTACCTAACAGGTGTTTTTCCACATAATGAGTTCGTCTTCAACCTACTCTTGAATATTGATATGTGGGTTACTACCACCTGTGTATTTTATGCTATGGAACTCTTATTACCAGGTTGGCTCAATTGGAAGCGTATAGTGTTTCACCTTATCCCCTTTGTATCGTTAACACTGTTTTATATACTCTTTAAAAGTGCTTTCATCTTTGAACTGATGGTCTATTATGCTCTCATCTATTCATTTGCATATCTATCTATAATAATCTACCATATACATTTATACCGTCGTGCGGTACGTAACCAATACTCAAATTTATCGTATATAGATGTGGGGTGGCTCATTAAAGTGTTAATAGTGATGCTATGTTGTTTGGGCTTCTTCATCTATGTATATTTCCAGGAGTCGTTCTTGGTAGATGTGCTTTACTACATAAGCATTTCATTGGTATGGGGATTCATTTCCTACTATACGAACTCACAGTATATACCTCAAATAGAGGAACTGTTACCAATGGAGGGTGATTCTATAGCGGTAGAGAATCCTCATTTTGTAGAGAGTTTGAAGGAGCTAGTGCAGAGCAACTACTTCTGTAAACACCCACAATTAACACTCACTGAATTAGCTATAGTGCTAAACACCAACCGCACTACACTCTCGAACTACTTGAATATGACATTAAAAGTGAACTTTCACGATTTTGTAAATCAGGAGCGCATTAAGCATGCTGAGCAACTATTGATTAAAAAAGAGACCCAGCGAATTACGCAAGAGGAGATAGCAGAACTATCTGGGTTTAACTCCCTATCTACTTTCCGCCGTGCATTCAGTAAACGACATAACATGTCGCCGTTACAATATCAACAACAACATAGAGCTTAGAAGAGACCATTCTAAAACTTACACAGACACAAAAGTGCCAAAGTATAAAAATACTTTGGCACTTTTGTCTGCTTATATATATATAATTGTAAGATTTGGTACTATAATTGCTGCAATTTTAAATTAGAAATATTACCCCTATCTTTTCAATTGTTTTAATTATCTCTTATTATAAGTCGCACATATTGTTTTGCGAAAGTGCTAATAGATTGTCACATCCTTATGGAAAGTGAATCTACCCATTGGAAGTGAGCATAAAGAGAATCGTATACTATTAGCTACCCCATAGGCTTATATCTGTTTAGTAACTTCAATTGAATTATGGAATATCAAGATATTGTTTTATCATAATTTCATCAGCTAATCTTTGGACACAAAGGTATTGTTAGTTTCATGATCGGTATAATTTATTGTATACTGCATTAAAAATTAT
>CAMTOX010000033.1 GCA_947074225.1 uncultured bacterium | reverse complement strand
ATTAGACTATCGCATTAGACGCTGCGGAACCCCCGAGAGGCAGCGATATTGACACGCGACACGTATACTAGGGATTTGTCTAAGGGTGAGCCGCACACCTTGAGCTCCACAATAGACTACACTCGTTCCCTACACGACGCTCGTCCGATCTACAAATTGTAGTGCTGGCAGATGGACTGGGAAGTGGCGTTAAAGCAAATATTCTCTCAACCCTAACAAGCAAAATAATTTCAACAATGATGGCTCAATCTATGGAAATAGATGAATGTGTTACAACAATGGCGGCAACTCTACCTGTTTGTCAGGTTCGTGGAATTGCTTATTCGACCTTTTCAATCGTAACAATATGCGACAATGAAGAGGCGGAAATTATACAGTATGATAACCCACACGTTATAATGCTGCGTAACGGTAAAAATTATGTTTATCCAGAAACTTCAGTTGAAGTTGACGGAAAAACAATATATAAATCTAAGGTTAAGGTTCAAGAGGGCGATGTTTTCATAATTATGAGTGACGGTTGCGTTCATGCTGGAGTTGGAATGCCTCATGGCAATTTGTGTGTCGGCGCTAGCAATATTTAAAGCAAATTTCTTTACCGACGATTGTACAGGAAGTAACAAATAGTCGCCAGCATCGGCCAACGCACCGCCTAAGATTACCAATTCTGGGTTGAAAAGATTTATCATACCAGAAAGGTGTTTACCTAATTGAGCACCAATAGATTCTATCAATTCAATAGAAAGTATGTCGCCATTCTTTGCTGCATCAACAATATCTTGTAGGCCAATTTTAGTTCCTTTTTGAATTTCGGCAGCTAAGATTGATGAGCTACCATTCTGAAGTTGCTCCATGAAACGACGGTAAAGTGCCGATCCAGAAACTTCTGTCTCTAAACATCCTTTCTTACCGCAACGACAAATAACCTCGTTGTCGAACATAGACATGTGACCAAACTCACCTGCGAAACCAGAACGTCCGTAGTAAAGTTGGCCATCTATGATAACACCAAGACCAAGCCCCCAGTTAATGTTTACAAAAAGTACGTGACGTTGTTTCTCTACCACGCCCGACATATATTCGCCAAACGCCATAGAGCGAGAGTCGTTGTCTATTAATACTGGGATACCTAATTTTTCGTGAAGAATATCGCGTAGTGAACCATCAATAGAGGTGAATACTGAGAATGCTTCTCCAGTATTTGCACGAACACGGCTACCTACACAAATGCCAATAGAGAGTACTTTGCTGCGTTCAACAGATGCCATCTCAATAAAGCTGTCAATTTGTTGACATAATGCATCGATACCGGCATCGCTACCATGGTCTACTAACGAAGGCTGTTTCATATCCATCACCATTTCGCCGGTGAAGTCTAACATAGCAATATGAACACCATCGCGTTTAATGTCTACACCTACAAAATAGCCTGAATCTGGACGTATGCCATAAATATTTGGACGGCGTCCGCCATTGGTTTCTTGTTTACCGCAATCTATTAAATAACCATCGGTTAATAATTCGCCTACTAGTTTAGTCACTGTTGGAACACTTAAAGCCATTTCGCGGCTTAATGATGCCAATGAATCTGGTCCATTATAGATCAAGTGACTTAAGATTCTTTTTTTGGTTAAACCATTCTTTCCCTTCATTTTGAATGGGGTCAAACTTTGCTGCTTCATCATAGAATTCTTTTTATCTTTCTTTATTTCTGACCTTAAAAACTTTTTTTTAAGAAATCAACTTTGGTGTTAGGAGCCTTGTTAGGCTAAATTATTTCCAAACATTAAGAGCAAAATAAAATATATTATCCTATTTGCTCTTGTTTCAAAAATTATTGTGCAAATATACAATTAACTCATTGATTTAACTTATAGATGATAAGTTAAATTCCATATAAAAGGTTATAAATTAATTGACCTATTAAGACGCTTTCTATACTATTTTCAATTAACTTATAATAATAATATTTACGCTAAATATGCAAATATATTGATCTGTAATCTAATTTCTTATTTATAACTATTACAAAAATGCTATTGATGTTAAATAATTAAAATTTAACAGCTCTTTAACGATTGCTTTGTTGTTATAAAATATTAACGATTGTATTTAGATTAATAAAAATTCTAAAGAATAAGGTTTCTGTTTTTTATGAATTATTTGCAACGTTGTTAAACTTCAAAATATTTTATCCTATTGTAAAAAGATTGCTTTAAAATAGAAGATATATTAGATATAATGGTAACACAATAGAAATTGAGAATTCTATATGATGTTATTTTGTAAATGTGTTATACTATTTATAGCGAGTTTTAAATAACCGGATGTGGTTATTTATTTTCGTTTGCGTTGCCAGCTTTTCTATGGTTTTTATTTTGTGAAGTTTTATAAATCTATTCCTAATAGCTTTTCAATCCGATGGTATTATAATCTTTCTGTTTTATTTATTGTAGCATGTAAAATCACCTCCTATTTTTTCTTCTGATAACCCTTACCCGATATGGCACATAATAACAGCGGTAAGATGAAGATGAGTTGAGCAACAAACTCCCGGAATTACCACGCCTCATGAAATACTATATGAAATGGTTAATTCATATCTACACATTTAATAGAGGCTGTTTCTTTAGAAGTCCGTTTTGACACTTTCTCTTTAGGACTATTTTTTTAATACCATATTGCTGTTAAATAGGGAGCAAAGTCGAATCAAAGTCGAACCAAAGTCGGACCCTATATCCGAATTTGGTTCGACTTTGACCTATCTTTGGTAGATGTTATGAGTTAATCTGCTCTATTGAATGCGTTCTCTCTTTCCATTAAAAAATAAAGAGATTTCCTTATTTAATAATACTCCATTTTTAGAAGGATTGATAAACGTTATGAGGCGGTGCTACCGTAACTATTCATTTTGCTGCTTTGTTTACCACTCTTCGGAGCTGTTTTTACCAGGTCTCTGTTTGCTTTGTATAGAATGGTAACTATTCAGGTTTTAATTAAATGTGCTCTTCATTCTGTATAACATAATAACAACTAAAATAGTAGTGTGCTCTATTTACAACTGCTTAAATCTGTTTATTTTTTAGCATTTTCATAGTGAATAAAGGTATAATGTTTGATGTTCTGAATTTTATCTTAACTTTGTATCATTATTATCACCAAATGTTTAGCAAAAATAGTTTCTAATACTATTTTCTGTATGCTAGTAAAGACATTTGCTGCTGCCGTTCAGGGCATAAGTGCAACGCTAATAACCATAGAGGTAAATCAGACTCAGGGCATCAAATTCTTTTTGGTGGGTCTGCCGGATAATGCTGTAAAAGAGAGTCATGAGCGTATACTGTCCGCTTTGCAATATAATAAGATTCCTGTTCCTCGTCGTCAGGTGGTAATAAATATGGCTCCTGCCGATATACGTAAAGAGGGTTCGGCCTACGATATGCCTTTGGCCATAGGTATGCTTGCTGCTTTAGAGGTTATAGATTCCAGTAAGTTACCAGATTATGTGCTTATGGGTGAGCTCTCTTTGGATGGTACTTTGAAGCCTATTAAAGGAGCTCTGCCCATTGCTATAATGGCACGTGAGTTGGGTTTTAAGGGTTTGATTTTGCCGTGTGAAAATGCACGAGAGGCAGCAGTGGTGAACCGCTTGGAGGTGTTGGGGGCAGAAAATATTGTTCAGGTAGTAGATTTCTTTAATGGTGAGGATAGTATTCAACCCACGGTGGTCGATACTCGAGAGGAGTTCTTTCAAGATGTAGAACAGTTTGATGTGGATTTCTCGGATGTTAAAGGCCAAGAGAGTGTTAAGAGAGCCATTGAGGTGGCTTGTGCCGGTGGGCATAATCTATTGATGATAGGGCCTCCCGGAGCCGGAAAATCTATGATGAGCAAACGTGTGCCAACTATATTACCTCCCTTAACGCTTAATGAGGCATTAGAGACCACAAAGATTCACTCTGTTGCCGGGAAGTTAGATGGTAGTACCGCTTTAATGAAGAGTAGGCCTTTTAGAAGCCCTCACCATACCATCTCCGATGTGGCTTTGGTAGGTGGCGGGACCTTTCCACAGCCTGGTGAGATATCGTTAGCACACAATGGCGTGCTCTTTTTAGACGAGTTGCCAGAGTTTAAACGTACGGTATTGGAGGTGATGCGACAGCCGTTAGAGGATAGGAAGATTACTATTTCGCGCGCTAAATCGTCGACAGAGTATCCTGCCAGTTTTATGTTGGTGGCCTCCATGAATCCATGTCCCTGTGGCTACTACAATCACCCCGATAAGGCGTGTGTTTGTATGCCTGGAATGGTGCAGAAATATTTAAGTAGAATCTCCGGTCCTTTATTAGATCGTATAGATATGCATATAGAGATTGTGCCGGTGCCCTTTGAGCAGCTCGCTGAGGCTAAAGCCTCCGAAAGTAGTGCTGTAATTCGCCAACGGGTTATTCGCGCAAGAGAGATTCAAGAGGAACGTTT
Organism: uncultured bacterium; assembly: GCA_947074225.1. Lineage (GTDB taxonomy): Bacteria > Bacteroidota > Bacteroidia > Bacteroidales > Paludibacteraceae > CAMTOX01. The sequence goes on along the minus strand of CAMTOX010000033.1, from coordinate 6,212 downwards.
TAAAGATTTTCCCAATGTCTATTGCAATGCGCAGATGAGTTCAAAACTTTTGCGTAAATTTGCACAAATTGACGAGGCAGGTCAGGTGATATTAAAACAGGCCATGAGTAGAATGAATCTTTCGGCAAGGGCTTACGATCGGATACTGAAGGTATCTAGAACGATAGCCGACTTAGAGGGTAGTCCAGAGATTCAAGAACACCATTTGGCAGAAGCTATAAATTATAGAAACTTAGATAAAGAGGGATGGGCAGGGTAACCTCCTACTTCAAAATGATTTAATATAAACACGATTATGAAAGAAGATTTAGGCGATTTTATTTATTTTGCTATTATAGTAATTACTTTTGTTATTTCGGCCATTAAGGGTATTAAAAAAAAGAAGAAAGAAGAGATATCTGAACCATCTGATCCTAATACTCCTTCTCAACCTCATGGTTATGAGTTGATAGACTACCCCGATCCGGATAGCGATGAAGTGCCCTATGAAGAACCTGTAGTGCCAAAGCCTGTAGTACCTTTTTCCGAAGCCATATTGCAAATGAAGCAACAACCTATAGAGTTTAAACAGCCTAAATCGAGCATGACGAACCATGATGAGGGATCGCGTAATGCCGACATGAAGCGATATACCAAAAAACAGGTTGCTAAAGCGCGAAATAATGAAGAGTATTTAATTGATGATGTCGACGATATGCGTAAGGCATTTGTATATAGCGAAATTTTTAATCGTAAATATTAATAACACAAACAACTATTTACCATGAGAGATGCTTTTAAAGAGGCATCTCTCATGGTGTAATATTTGGAAGGTAGAAAATGGTGAGAGAAGCGATGAGAGAATATATACTTCCTGCCGAATGGGCAGAACAGAGTGGAGTGCAGTTAACCTGGCCTCATGCACAGACCGATTGGGCCGAGATGCTTGAAGAGGTACAGCACTGCTTTGTACAGATAGCAAAAGAGGTGGCACAACGCCAGAAGTTGTTAATAGTATCGCCAGAACCCGAACGTGTAAGAGCGCAAATAGAGGGAGTGGTGAATATGGATAATGTGATGATGGTGAACTGCCAAAGTAACGATACCTGGGCAAGAGATCATGGCGCCATCACTTTAGTGGGGCAGAAGGGTATTCGCTTAATGGATTTCGGATTTAACGGATGGGGACTGAAATTTGCATCTAATTACGATAACCTCATTACTGAACAGTTGGTGAAGTTGGGAGTGTTGGAGGGTGAGTATTGTAACTGCCGTAACTTCATATTTGAGGGTGGTTCTATTGAAAGCGATGGTCAGGGAACATTGCTTACTACTACCGAGTGTTTAATGTCGGGGAATCGCAATGCCACCTACACACAAGAGGAGGTGGAGCACTATTTGTTGAAACATTTGGGCGCAGAGCGCTTGTTGTGGTTAGACCACGGCTACTTGGCAGGAGATGATACCGACAGCCATATAGATACTTTAGCGCGACTTTGTCCGAACAATACCATTGCTTATGTGCAGTGTAATGAGCGTGGCGACGAACATTATGAGGCGTTGCAAGCTATGGAAGAACAACTAAAAGGATTTGTTACAATGAGCGGAGAACCTTACCATTTGGTAGCGCTTCCTATGGCTAAAGAGGTGTGGTTTGATGGCGAACGTTTGCCGGCAACTTATGCTAACTTCTTAGTGATAAATGGCGCAGTGCTTGTACCAACGTATGGTACTGAACTAGATGCAGTAGCACTCCGGCAAATGGCTGTGGCTTTTCCCGGATATGAGATTGTAGGGATTGATTGTAGTCCACTCATTAAACAGCATGGCTCTTTGCATTGTGTAACCATGCAGTTCCCCAAAGGTGTAATGTAATATAAATTTGATAAACTGAAGATATAGTTATTATGAAAGTAGGATTAATACAACAAGCTATTTCTGACAATATAGAGCATAATAAAGAGATGTTGGCTCAAGAGATTGCGTTATTGGCGGCTCGTGAGTGCGATTTGGTTGTGTTGCAGGAGCTACACAATAGTCTTTACTTCTGTCAGACTGAGAATACCGATCTTTGTAATCTTGCAGAGCCAATTCCAGGTCCATCGACCGAGTTTTATAGTGCTCTTGCAAAGCGACATAATTTGGTGCTAGTAACCTCTTTGTTTGAACGTCGTACTGCAGGGTTATACCATAATACCGCAGTGGTATTTGATTGTGATGGTAGTATGGCCGGTAAATATCGGAAGATGCATATTCCCGATGACCCGGCTTATTATGAGAAGTTTTACTTCACGCCCGGCGATTTAGGTTTTGAACCTATTCAAACCTCTTTAGGTAAGTTGGGTGTTTTGGTGTGTTGGGATCAGTGGTATCCTGAGGCAGCACGACTAATGGCCTTAAAAGGTGCCGAATTATTGATTTATCCAACAGCTATAGGCTGGGAAAGCAGCGATAGTGACGAGGAGAAGCAACGTCAGTTGAATGCTTGGATAACCATACAACGTAGCCATGCCGTAGCGAATGGTGTGCCGGTAATATCGGTGAATCGTGTAGGGCATGAACCAGATCCTTCGGGACAAACTAATGGCATACAGTTTTGGGGCAATAGCTTTGTGGCAGGAGCTCAAGGAGAATTGTTGGCAGAAGCAAATAATGAAATCCCCGAGAATTTAGTGGTAGATATAGATATGAAACGCTCAGAGAATGTGCGTCGGTGGTGGCCTTTCTTACGCGATAGGCGTATAGATGCTTATGAGGGTCTTACAAAACGTTTTTTAGATTAAAATATGACAGTGATGAATGTGGGCTTACAACCTAAATATAGCCGTAAAGATTTTGAAATTATGGCACCAGCCGGCTCTTTTGAGAGCTTGTCGGCTGCCATAGCTGCCGGTGCCGATTCAATCTATTTCGGCATAGACCGATTAAATATGCGGAGTCGCTCATCGAGCAACTTTAGCACCGAAGATTTAAAACGTATTGTCGAGACATGTAATGAGAAGGGTGTGAAATCTTATTTGACACTTAATACTATTATGTATGACGATGATTTGGGTTTGATGCGTGAAATTATTGATGTGGCTAAGGAGGCCGGTGTGAGCGCTATTATTGCTGCCGATGTGGCACCCATGATGTATGCCGTGAGCTGCGGCGTGGAGGTACACCTAAGCACACAACTTAATATTACCAATGTTGAGGCATTGCGTTTCTATGCTCAATTTGCCGACGTGGTGGTGCTGGCACGCGAACTCAATATGGAGCAGGTAAAACATATTTACCAAGCTATAGAGTTGGAAAATATTAGAGGACGTAATGGCGAGCTAATCCGTATAGAGATGTTTTGCCATGGTGCCCTTTGTATGGCGGTGTCGGGGAAGTGTTATTTAAGTTTACATGAACTAAACCATTCGGCTAACAGAGGCGCTTGCATGCAGGTATGTCGTCGTGGTTATGAGGTGAAAGATAAAGAGAGCAATATAGAGCTGGAAATAGATAACCAATATATCATGTCGCCAAAAGATTTAAAGACCATTCATTTCATGAATGTAATGATAGAGTCGGGGGTACGAGTCTTTAAAATTGAGGGTCGTGCGCGTGGGGCGGAGTATGTGAAGGCTGTTGTATCGAGCTATAATGAAGCTATAGAGAGCTATTTAAGCAATAGCTTTACCCAAGAAAAGGTAGAGGGATGGAATCAGCGCCTATCGAAGGTGTTTAATCGTGGCTTCTGGAATGGTTATTATTTGGGTCAACGTTTAGGAGAGTGGAGTGCCAATTATGGCTCTGAGGCTACGCATAAGAAGGTATATATTGGAAAGTGTACTAACTATTTCCAAAAGATTAGTGTGGCCGAATTCCTTTTGGAGGCACAGTCTCTTTCTGTAGGCGATGAAATCTTAGTGACGGGAGAAACTACGGGAGCTTATGAAGATGTGGTAGAAGAGATTCGTGTGGAACTCCATCCTGTGGAACGAGTAGAGAAAGGAACCTATTTCAGCATTAAAACGAAGAGCTTGATAAGACGCAACGATAAGTTGTTTAAAATTGTGCCTTCCGAGAATCTAAAAAAATAGAATCGGCATATTTATTGTTTCGATAATTTCTGTGATTATTGTTCAAGTCTAATACTTTTAGAATAGGACCATGGAGAAATTAGAGATAAAAAATAGAGTTTTCAAGAAGCAAGCGCTGCAATCCCTTCGCGATAGGTGGGGCGATAGTGTGTTGACGACGTTGGTCTATTTCGGACTCATTGTTACCATCTCTATAATTCCTTTTTGGTGGGTAACGTTAGCTCTGCATTTTCTCATAGCCTTACCTTTAGGTTATGGCATTATGGTCTATTTTTTAATATTATCGCGCGATGAACGAGCACAGCTCATATTTATTTTCGACGGTTTTAATAGGTATAAAGAGACTTTCTTGACTATACTTTATATGGCCTTAATGACACTTGTTTGGGGATTATTACTTATTATTCCGGGTATAGTGAAGTTTTATGCTTACTCCATGACTTGGTATATTCTAAAAGATACTCACTTAACACGTATGTCGGCATTAGAGCGTAGTGAAACGCTTATGGATGGTAATAAGATGAAATTATTCCTTTTAGATTTAAGTTTTATAGGGTGGGGTATTCTTTCGTTGCTCACCTTCGGATTGGGATTCTTTATTCTTGTGCCTTATATTCTTTCCACTCGTGCAAAGTTTTATAGAGCTGTGAAAGCACAATACGATGCTAATTTATTGTAGACAATAGTATAGAGAAATCTTTCGGGATACTATATAAAAGAGGCGTTCTAAAAACAAATTCCATTATGGTTTGTTTTTAGAACGCCTCTTTCTTCTTTTTCTTTACTGTTTTACCTCTTCCATTCGAGTTACAACAGCCTGCGCTAAGCTGTCGAATGCTTTGCTAACCATGTTATCATTATTCATGGCAATAGGGTTTCCGGCATCGCCACTGTCGCAAATGCTTTGTACTAAAGGAATCTGAGCAAGTAGTGGAATGTTTCGCTCTTGTGCCAACTCTTTACACCCCTCTTTACCGAAGATATAGTATTTGTTTTCGGGTAGTTCTGCTGGAGTGAACCAAGCCATATTCTCTACAAGTCCCAAGATAGGTATATTAATTTTTTCTGTTTGGAACATTTGTAATCCTTTACGTGCATCGGCCAAAGCTACTTGTTGTGGCGTACTAACAACTACTGCTCCATCAATGTCTACTGTTTGTATTAATGTGAGGTGAATGTCGCTAGTTCCAGGGGGTAGGTCCATAACAAAATAGTCTAACTCTCCCCAATGTGCATCGTTAATTAATTGTTTAATGGCATTGCTTGCCATAGCTCCACGCCATATAATGGCATTGTCAGGATCGACAAAGAAGCCTATAGATAGTAGTTTAATACCCATAACTTCTATGGGTTCAATCATCTCTTTTCCGTTCATTTCCACTCCCATTGGTCGTGCATCTTCCACTCCGAACATTTTAGGCATTGAAGGTCCAAAGATATCGGCGTCTAACAATCCTACTTTATAACCGGCTTTTGCTAAGGCCACAGCAAGATTTGCCGATACTGTAGATTTACCAACTCCTCCCTTTCCAGACGAAACGGCAATGACATGTTTTACTTGTGGCAATGCCTTTTCAGGTTTTGGAGGTGCTTGTTTAAACTTGGTTGTAATATTTCCTTTAATCTCTGCTTCGGCGCCTACATATGTTAATATAGCTTGTTCGCAGGCTTTAACCAACGACTTAGCAAACGGATCGTTAGGCTTTTCGAAAATAAGTGAGAAGGTAATTTTATTACCATCTATGCGAATGTCGTCCTCAACCATACCTGCTGAGACGATGTCTTGACCATTACCAGGATAACGTACCTTGGCTAATGCCTCAAGAATAAGATTAGGGTAGTAAGCCATCTTTATTTGTTATTAAGTGTTTACGAGTTATGGGGCAAGACAGATAAAATTCGCCTACTTGCTAAAAATCAGTAATTTACAAAACTATAAACTTGCGTAGCTAACGATTAAGAAACGAACGAATCACAGAATTTTGCACTGATTTACTTCACATCTCAATGAACGCTTTTCAAAAACAAAGATAGTGTTTTTTTTAATAATATCTCTTGTCGATTACTTATTTTCTATGCTTCGACTCGTAAAAGTTTCCTATCAATAAATCATATTATGAGAAGCGAGGCGCAGATGTGCGCTGTATCGACGATGAAATT
>CAMTOX010000032.1 GCA_947074225.1 uncultured bacterium | reverse complement strand
CGAGATTTCTGAATGTGACTGGAGTTCAGACGTGTGCTCTTCCGATCTCAATTGCCTCTTGCACAGCATGTCCAATGGGGCCTAATGTTAATATGGCCACCTCATTACCTTCGCGCAAACAGCGTCCTTTGCCCACTTCAATAGCTTGCAGCTCATTGCGCCAATCAGTATTATAACCTCTGCCACGTGGGTAACGAATCACAAATGGACCCTTTTTGGGTAGTTGTGCCGTGTACATCATATTGCGCAATTCGTGTTCATCGTAGGGCGATGCTATGGTCATGTTAGGTATATAACGGAAGTAGGCCAAGTCAAACTGTCCGTGGTGAGTTGCACCATCGTTTCCTACTATGCCGGCACGGTCTAAACAGAATACAACATTCAAATTTTGTAATGCCACATCGTGTATAACATTGTCTATAGCACGCTGCATGAACGATGAGTATATGTTGCAGAAAGGCATTAGACCATCTTTTGCCATTCCGGCAGAGAAGGTCACAGCATGTCCTTCGGCAATACCAACATCGAAAGTGCGGGCAGGCATCTCATGCTGCATAATGGTCATTGAACAACCGCTTGGCATGGCCGGTGTAATACCCACTATAGCATCGTTCTGACGTGCCAACTCTAATAGTGTCTGGCCAAATACTTCTTGAAAGAGTGGGGGATGTTTCTCTGTTTTTCCGGCAGGACGTTCGCCAGTCTCTGCATCAAAGACTCCTGGAGCATGCCATAATGGAGCATCTTCTTCGGCTGGTTTATAGCCTTTACCCTTCTGAGTAATGGTATGAAGTACCTTCGGACCTTTATAAGAGATAATCTCTTTAAGCGTACTTACTAAAGCGATTACGTCGTGACCATCTACCGGACCAAAATATCTAATATTTAACCCTTCAAATAAATTATTGTTCTGACCCTTGATACGTAAACTTTTCAATGAGTTGGTAAAACGAATCACACGTTTACGACCCGATTCGCTCATTAAATGCCAACGTTTCATCAGTTTGTAAGCATTGTTACGGGCTTTGTTGTATGCGGGCGAGAAATGTATGTTGGTAAGAAATTCGCTCAATCCACCCCGTATAGGATCAATAGCCATATTGTTATCGTTCAATATGATGAGCAAATTGTTTGGGTTTATGCAGGCGTTGTTAAGACCCTCAAAGGCTAACCCACCGGTTAATGCACCATCGCCAATAACAGCTACTACTTGACGGTGCTCCTCACCGTGTAACTGTGCTGCTATAGACATACCCAAAGCGGCTGATATAGAGGTTGATGAGTGACCAACGCCAAAAGAGTCGTACTCGCTCTCGTTTGGTGTTGGAAAACCACAGATACCACCAAATTGACGGTTAGTATGAAAACGATCGCGACGTCCGGTTAATATTTTATGAGCGTAGGCCTGATGACCAACGTCCCATATTAAACGGTCGTAAGGAGTGTTTAAAACATAATGCAATGCTACAGTAAGCTCTATAACACCTAGGTTTGAACCTAAGTGACCAGGGTTTACTGAAAGCTGATTCACCAAAAAATGACGTAACTCTTCGCATAGTTGTGGCAACTGTTCTACAGAGAGACGTTTTAAATCTTCAGGTGTATTTATTTGTGATAATAGAGTTCGATTACTATTCATAGATGATTTACGAGAATAAGCATGCAAAATTACAAAAAGAATTGATACGCTTTTACTTTGCGAGGCAATAAACTATTAATTCAAAATTTTTTTCATGATTATCAACAACTCTTTATTTAAATGATACACCTTATATATATAGGATTATATCAATTATAATCTCTCTGTTTGAGTATTGCAAATTTCTGTAGTTTTTAAGCTCCTTATAGCTTGTTGTATATTTAGAACTCTTTACCAATGTATTCTTTTTTACGCTTGTTTCTTGGAGTAAACAATTGGCTGAGAAAGCTTTTGTTTATGCCTCTTTCCTCACAATCTATTAATAGGCTGGAACTGTTTTTGAATCTTTATGTCAAAGATTGCTGTACTATTCTTTCAGGTTTTTGCAAGATTCAAATATCTAAAAGTTAAGTTTTTTATCACCAACTTTCTTTTGCCTATTTCCTAAATGAATCTTCTTCTGGGTTCTAATATCCGATTTCATCTTCTCTTTGTAAATTTTAATTCTAAACTGCGTCATGTTTTAATTAAGAAGTTTACCACCTTGAAGGTATTAGTGGTATAAGATTTCTTGATAATTTAATTTCGTATATGTCATTTTTGTTAGGATAGTAATTGCCTACAAATTCGTAACAAAGAGGGATTAAAGAGGGACCAAAGTCGGATTCTAGATCCGATTTTGGTCCCTCTTTAATGATACTTTAAATGCCTTTTGGAGTAACCAAAATAGTAATATCAATTCAATAATATGGCTTAAGTTAAACTAAAAGGTTAAGAGAGCGAATTTATGGCATAATTACCATTGTTGTTTTTCTTAAGTTAGAAGATTTATTTCTATAAATATTGACATTTCAATGTTTAGTTTTTGTATTAAATACAAGAAGGATTTGCACAATAATAGTCAAATGAGCAAAAAAAACAAAATAGAGGTTTATTTTTTTTGAATTTTAAATGATGAATATAACTTGTTAGAAATCATATTATTGTTATAGATATTTATCCAATAAATAGTCATTAAAACCATTTTTTATATAGTATAGATGGTGCTCAAATAAAACATTTCATTAATTTTGCAATGCTTATTAGAGAATGGAGAATAGAGTTTATAAATGCTAATAAACTTACTATAGTGTCTCCTCTTTATGTAAATAAATAACCAAAACATACAAAACATGACCCGAAATTTCTCGGGCTAATTTTTTTATATCATGATTGATAATAAAGTGAGAGCAGCGATTACTGCTATCGAGGCATATTTGCCAAGTTATGTATTGACAAACGATGAATTAACGCAATTAGTAGATACTAGCGACGATTGGATTATGTCGCGCGTAGGTATTAGAGAACGTCGTATCCTAAAAGATCCAAACTTAGGAATGACCTATATGGCTATTCAAGCCGTTAATACAATGTTAGAGAAGAATAATATTGATCCTTCAGAGATTGATGGTATTATCTGTTCTACAGTAACTCCCGATATGATATTCCCTGCTTCGGCATCTATCATCGCTAATGGTTGTGGCATTAAGAATGCTATGAGTTTTGATATGAATGTGGGTTGTGCAGGCTTTATTCATGCTTTAAAGACAGCCTCTCTATATGTAGAGAGCGGCTTCTGTAAGAAAATGATTGTGGTAAGCGGCGAAAAAATGTCGTCTATTGTAGACTATACAGACCGTAACACTTGTCCTTTGTTTGGCGATGGCGCAGCAGCAATATTGCTTGAGCCATGTGCCGACGGTAACGGATTGCAAGATGCTATACTTCGCTCGGATGGGGTAGGTAAAGATTTCTTACATATGAAAGCTGGTGGCTCTTTACGTCCGGCATCGGCCGATACAGTGAACAATGGCGAGCACTTTGTTTACCAAGAGGGTAAAAACGTTTATAAATGGGCTGTTTCTAAAATGTCGGAAGTGTCGTGCGAAATTATTGAACGCAACCATTTAGACCCTAATAACGTTTACTTCTTGCCTCACCAAGCCAATATGCGTATTATTGAGGCTGTAGGAGCTCGTATGGGTGTACCTAACGAACGTATCTTGATTAATATTGAAGAGCGTGCTAACACCTCGTCGGCAACAATTCCTATCTTGATGTGGGATAATCGCGACCTATTCATCAAAGGCGACAACTTGATTCTTGCTTCTTTCGGAGCTGGTTTTGCGTGGGGAGCCATCTGGTTGAAATGGGACATTGCCCATAAATAATTGACTTTGCAAGTGCATTATCAGATGCACGAAACAAACTTTATATAACCGATGCCTCATAAGATTCTACAATCTTATGAGGCATCGGTTGTTTTTCATAGATAGGCTGATCACGATGTTATTGACATAAGAACTTCCTAAAGCATGCTTTTAAACAACTTATGGCATTGCTATTTGATTCATTTAATATGGCTCTATCCATACCATTTGTGGACTTCTCTATCCAAATGTTTGTAATTACTCTTGCTATTAATTTTCATCAGGTTATTTGGTTATAAACTTTTGAAACACCCACAAATTATAAATAAGAGCATCCCTTTAAGTTGTTTTGTGAATTTAAAAGGGTGTTTGGCATTATTCTCGATAGATAGTTTTTTAGAGAGAATTAAATAGTAATAGTCATTTAATGGAGGTTGAAATACTATGATTTGGATTTTTTTGTTCTTTTTTCGTTTCAACTCTCTAAAAAAGGATTACTTTTGTCAGTAATTGTCAGATTAGGTGCAAATCCTATACTGTAAGTACCAAGAAAAGATGTCGAAGATAGCATTACGTGTCATCGGGATAACCGAGGCAGAACAAGACGAGAAGTTTTATCTGTTGTTGATGAAAGAGAGAGGCGGTAAACGCCACTTACCAGTGTTGTTGGGTAAACGCGATGCCAATGCTATTATGATGGCTATGCACCATATTACAGCACTACACCCAATGCTTTATGAGAGTTTTGCCAGTTGCTGTTTGCAGTTCGATATTCAACTGCAAGAGTGTTATATTTACCGAATGGAGAATGAGGTCTACGATGCCTACCTAATCTTTAAACAAGGAGATAATATGGTGACTGTAGATTCCCGACTTGCCGATGCCATGGCAGTAGCAATCTCTATGGATGCTCCTATAGTGGTGGAAGAGGCCGTGTTAGAGTCGGTGCAGAGTCGTTTAGTAATAAAGGATAGAGAACCGGACTTGGAGCAACTCTCGATAGACGATTTAGAACTGCTTCTACAAAAAGCGGTAGCTAAGGAGGATTATGAATTCGCATCGAAGATTAGAGATCTTATAACAGAGAAATCTATAAATGGTGAGTTTACAGAAACATTAGACATCCAAAGCAAAGAATCAAAGTAATACCAAAATATTAAAAGAAAAACAGTATGCGTTTTAGACTAATTGTCATGAACTTCCTGCAATATGCCGTGTGGGGAGCTTATTTAATTTCAATGGGTGCCTATTTAGCTCGTCAAGGGATGGCAACTCAAATCGGATGGTTTTACGCCATTCAAGGTGTTGTATCGCTTTTTATGCCTGCTATTATAGGTATTATTGCCGACCGTTGGGTACAAGCGCAACGTATGCTTGGTATCTGTCACCTCATTGCTGCAGCCTTTATGTGCGCTGCAGGAGTCTATGGCATTACAGCAGGTAGTGAAGCGGAATTCTCTACTCTCTTTACATTCTATGCCATAAGCGTAGCATTTTATATGCCTACCATTGCCTTATCAAACTCTGTAGCCTACTCCTCGCTCGAGACTAAAGGGTTAGATGTGGTGAAATCTTTCCCTCCAATACGTGTTTTTGGTACTGTAGGTTTTATATTTGCCGAAGTGGCAGTGAATTTCCTATGTATCAATAGTAATGGATGGTTGGGTATTAGTACAGAATCGCCCGAGCGTTTTCAATATACTGCCTATCAATTTATTTTTAGTGCCGTACTAGGACTTATCTTAGGTATTTATAGCTTCACGCTGCCACAATGTAAGATTGATAAAACAAACGATAAGAAATCGTTGGTCGATGCTTTGGGACTTAAAGCCTTTGCTCTCTTTAAACAGAAGAAGATGGCTCTTTTCTTTATCTTCTCAATGCTTTTAGGTATATCACTTCAAATTACAAATGCCTTTGCCAATCCGTTTATTACAGAATATATTAATGTGCGCCAATATTGGGACTCTTTTGGTGCTCATAATGCTAATGTGTTGATATCTATATCTCAAATTTCGGAAACACTCTGCATCTTGTTAATACCATTCTTCTTGAAACGTTTTGGTATTAAGCGTGTGATGATAATGGCCATGTTTGCTTGGGTGCTTCGTTTTGCACTCTTCGGATTTGGTAACCCAGGTTCTGGAGTGTGGATGTTTATTCTTTCGTGCGTGGTGTACGGTATTGCCTTTGACTTCTTCAATATCTCGGGCTCGCTCTTTGTGAATAATGAAACCGATAGTAAAATACGTTCCAGTGCACAAGGTCTCTTTATGATTATGACTAATGGTATTGGTGCCACTATAGGTACTTTAGGCGCTCAAGCTATAGTGAATAAATATGTATATTCACAACCAAGAGTGTTTGAAACAGTAGATGTGAATGGTGTAGCTCATGAGTTCTTTACCCCTGATAGTGCTAATGCTATTATAGGCGGTTGGGAACATAGTTGGCTCATTTTTGCCGGATATGCCTTAGTTGTTACGGTGCTTTTCGCCATCTTCTTTAAATATAAACATGACCCTAATGCGGTTCAAGAGGTATCGCATTAATTCCTATAATATTCTAACAACCAATTATGGAGAACCAAGGAATGGTGCTCAGAACAGAGCATCTTTTTAAAACATATGGAAAGCGCACTGTGGTGAACGATGTGTCTATTGAGGTGCATCAGGGAGAAATTGTGGGGCTGTTAGGTCCTAATGGTGCCGGTAAAACCACCACTTTCTATATGACTACCGGATTAGTGACACCAAATGAAGGGAAGATATTTTTGAACGATCAGGAGATAACACACTATCCGGTGTATCGCAGAGCACAGTCGGGGATAGGTTATTTGGCACAAGAGGCCTCAGTGTTTCGTAAATTAAGCGTGGAGGATAATATCAAGGCTGTACTTGAGATGACCAACTTCCCTAAGGCGTATCAGAAAGAGAAACTGGAGAGCCTAATAGAGGAGTTCCGTTTGCAACATGTGCGCAAGAATATTGGCGATAGACTCTCGGGAGGCGAACGACGCAGAACAGAGATTGCCCGTTGTTTAGCCATAGAACCTAGTTTTATTATGCTTGACGAACCCTTTGCCGGAGTAGACCCTATTGCGGTGCAAGATATTCAAGATATTGTTTGGCATTTGAAAGATCGTAATATTGGTATATTAATAACCGACCACAATGTAGACGAAACACTCTCTATTACCGATAGAGCATATTTACTGTTCGAGGGACGTATTTTGTTCCAAGGAAAACCAGAAGATTTGGCTGCTAACCCTGTGGTGAGAGAAAAGTATTTAGGACGCGACTTTGAATTGAAAAAGAAAACAAGGTCTAACGAATAATTGAATATAACTTCTTAGACGAGGTCTATCTCTATTTTAAGAGATAGACCTCGTATGTTTTATGAACTATGGGCATATAAAGAGCTGCGAAATGGTAATTAGATTTCTGCTGTGAGTTATTGTAATTACGTAATTTTATTTAGGAGCACTCCTTATGTAAAAACAGATTAAATACCTACGCTTTATTTCTCTATTACATATTTATTAGTACCTTTGCCCCTCATTAATAATAGTATTAATTTTATGAAGATAATAACCAAAACAGAAGCTTTATTGGCCGAGATTAAATCTTTGAAGTGCGAAGGCAAGAGTATCGGTTTTGTACCAACCATGGGAGCCCTACACCAAGGCCACATTACATTGGTTCAACGTTCGGCTTCAGAGAATGATATTTGTGTTGTCAGTGTATTTGTAAACCCAACTCAATTTAATGATGCTACCGACCTTGAACGCTATCCGCGTACCTTGGAGGCCGATGCAAAGTTACTTGAGTCGGCAGGATGCTCTATTCTTTTTGCCCCTGAAGCCTCAGAAATATATAGCTCACAAGAGCTCTCACAACCTTTTGAGTTTGATTTTGGCGGACTTGATGAGGTGATGGAAGGTAAGTTTAGACCAGGACATTTTAATGGAGTGGTACAAATAGTATCTAAATTATTCACTATTGTACAGCCCGATAGAGCCTATTTTGGTGAGAAAGATTTTCAACAGTTGGCTATCATACGCCGTATGACAACACTCATGCAATTCCCAGTAGAGATTATTGCATGCCCCATAGTTCGTGAACCAAGTGGCTTAGCACGTAGTAGTAGAAATGAGCTTTTGAGTGCCGAAGAGAGAACCTTGGCAGCTCATATCCATGCAGTACTGAATGAGAGTCTACAGTTTGCCACAAGCTGCCCAATAGACGACTTGGTTTCGGCTACTATAGCAGCAATAGAACGTAAAGGTACGCTAAAGGTAGAGTATTACTCTATTGTAGATGGAAACACGCTTCAGCCGATTGAGAAATGGGAAGAGACAGATTATGCTGTAGGGTGTGTAACAGTGCATTGCGGAGCCGTGAGATTGATAGATAATATTCGTTTTAAATAATGCTCTCTTAAGCCTGTTCTTAGAGAGAAGAATCATAGTATAGTATTAAAGATTATGTTGGTAAATATAGTAAAATCAAAGATTCATAGAGTAACTGTAACGGAAGCTTGTCTAGATTATATCGGTAGTATTACTATTGACGAAGATTTAATGGACGCTGCCAATATCATTGCCAATGAACGTGTTCAAGTGGTCGATAATAATAATGGTAATCGTTTTGAGACCTACGTTATTAAAGGCGAGCGTGGTTCGGGGGTGATTTGTGTAAATGGCGCTGCGGCACATTTAGTCTCTGTTGGCGATGTGGTAATTATTATGGCCTATACCTGGATGGAGATGGACGAAGCACGAGAATTTAAACCTGCTATTGTATTCCCTGATACAGCAAGTAATAAACTTCTGGATTAATAGAAGTTTTCAATATAATAAGAGCGGCAAACGTATTTCACGTTTGCCGCTCTTATTATATCTCTTCATCTTACATTTTAAATTGATGAACAACGTTACAAAAAGTAACAATATCTTCCGGGTGTTCTTCAAAGTGGTTCCCAATAACAATGATATCGGCACCTGCAGATAGAATGGCGTGGATCTTCTCAGTACTCTTAATGCCTCCGCCCACAATTAGAGGAAGTGATATGTTCTCTTTGACCTTTTCTATCATCTCTGTAGGTACAGTCATTTTAGCACCACTGCCAGCTTCTAAATAGATAGTCTTCATACCTAAAAGCTCACCTGCAAGGGCTGTATTAACAGCAAGTTCAAGGTGGTCTCTCTCTATAGCCTCGGTATGACTGACGCTCTCTACGGCAGTTCTATTGCCTCCGTCTATAAGGAGGTATCCCGTTGGGATAACTTCAATGCCACTCTCTTTAATTTGAGAAGCCGCTTTAATATGTTGTCCAATTAAGTATTCACTATTTCTACCCGATAAGAGTGAGAGTAGAAGTAGAGCGTCGGCATTGTTTGCTAATTGCATGGCATTGCCAGGAAATAGAATAATAGGGATGTTGCATGCCTTGAGCTGCTCTACACAGGCCTCTACAGAATATTGTAGCTGGCTTCCTCCTACAAAGATATAGTCCGGGTGTGCTAAGGCTATATTCTCTATATATCGCTTTAAACAACTTTCCGAACACTTCTCGGGGTCAATCAATAGAGCAATTTGTTTGGTGTGTTGCTTTATCTCTTCTTTAATATGATCTAGAATATTATTCATGAGATTATTCAGAAACCCATGTGAGAACAAATTCAGGGAATACTTTATACTCTATTTGATAGCTCTTATTCTCTGAACTTTTGGTTTCGTTAGCCTTTAAGGTATCTTGTAAATATGGAGTGAAAGGATCAATATGTAGGTACTCTCTAAAGTCGACAGTCTCTTGTTGCATCACTTTGTAAAGGGCCTCTTTGGCAGCCCATAAAATGGTAAGGTGTGTCTTCTCGTTTCTCTCGTCGATAGAAGCTAACTCTTGATCGGATAAGAAACGGTTCTTTACACGTACAACCTTCTCACCAATACGCTCAATGTCTATACCGACTTTTAGAGTAGGATGTAGGTATATAGCAGCATATGCGCCAGTATGTGTAATACTTATTTGACCATTATTGCCTTCCAAATAAGGTACTCTGTTCTCTTTATAGCTAATTAATGGCATCTTTCCGGTAACCTCCTTATACATGGCACGCACAGCAAGAAATTCTAACTGTCTTTTCAGAGTGCTGAAAGCGAAGGCCTGTTCCATGATAAAAGGGTCAAGGTTTAGCATTTCAAGTAATTCATCACGGCTTTCTGTAATGTGCCATAGGGCAATAATGCCACCATTTTCTGTTTGTATCTGCTCAATTATCATAGTATTTCTGTATTAAAGTGTTAGTATTACTTATTCCATTCAATGGTTTCCACCATTCTACGCATATCTTCTTCAATAAATCTGCTCACAGGAGCAATAGAATCGGCATTAGGTATGTTGTTGAAATATAAAGAACCTCTTAAGAAGTGTTTTACACTATCGGTAATAAAGAATTGTGCTTGAGAGGCAGAATTACCACTCATGCTATAAAAGATGGCATAGGTGTTTAATTCTGGATTAGAGAAGAAATCTTCTTTAATGGCATCGGCACGTATGGTGTGCTTATAAGCTAGCGTGCGCGACTCTTCCGATATCTCTTGAAACTCTTCGGGAGTAATCTCTTTATAGCTTAGGTGTATGCGCGCATTCCACATAGGATAGTCTATGTTACGCCAAATATCGTAGTTGTCGCTCTGTTCATTGCTAGGTGTAATAACACCATATACCGACTTGTCGTACATGAAGAGGTTCTCAAAGTTACTCTCGGTATATTGTGCTTGCGGTAAATCGATTCTGAAATAACCATAAGGTTTTGGTATAGCACTCTCCCGACAACTTTGTAAGCAGCAAACAATCAAAACAACTATACACAATATCTTATTGCGATTTCTCATTCTCTTCCTCTTTTAATGGGTTAATATGGAATTTTATCTGTTTAATGCGTCGTGC
>CAMTOX010000031.1 GCA_947074225.1 uncultured bacterium | reverse complement strand
ATTTTAAGAATGAAGGACGTGACCCTCGTGAAACAGAGTTGCGTATTTTAGATACCTATTGGAGTGACCACTGCCGTCACACCACTTTTACCTCTGTCATTAAGAATATCACTATTGATGAGTCATTTATGAAGAGCGAAATGCAAGAGAGTTTGGATCTTTATTACCACATGCGCCAAGCATTAGGACGTGAAGATAAAGATATCTGCTTAATGGATATGGCTACTATTGGAGCTCGCTATTTGAAGAAAGAGGGCTTCTTAAATGATATGGAGGTGAGTGAAGAGAATAACGCCTGCAGTATCTATGTAGATGTAGACGTAGATGGTGAAACAGAGCGTTGGTTGTTACAGTTTAAGAACGAAACTCATAACCACCCAACAGAGATAGAACCTTTTGGTGGTGCTTCAACGTGTTTAGGCGGTGCTATTCGCGACCCATTATCTGGTCGTAGTTACGTATATCAAGCTATGCGTGTAACAGGTGCTGGAAATATTTACCTTCCTGTGTCGGAAACTATGCCTGGAAAGTTACCACAACGTGTTATCTCTACTAAAGCTGCACATGGCTACTCAAGCTATGGTAACCAAATAGGTTTAGCAACAACTCATGTTCGCGAATTATATCACCCTAATTATGTTGCAAAACGTTTAGAAGTAGGTGCTGTAGTAGGTGCTGTAAAGGCTGAAGATGTTCGTCGTGAGTCGCCAATACCTGGCGATGTTGTGCTTATGTTTGGCGGACGTACCGGTCGTGATGGTGTTGGTGGGGCTACAGGCTCTTCAAAAGAACATACTACAGAGTCGTTAGAGACTTGCGGAAGTGAAGTTCAGAAAGGTAATGCGCCTGAAGAACGTAAACTTGAGCGCTTGTTCCGTCGTCCGGAAGTGACACGCCTGGTGAAGAAATCGAACGACTTTGGTGCTGGAGGAGTAAGTGTGGCTATTGGTGAATTGACCGATGGATTAGATATCTATTTGGACCGTGTACTAACAAAATATAGTGGATTAAACGCCACAGAACTAGCAATTAGTGAGTCGCAAGAGCGCATGTCGGTAGTAGTAGAGGCAAAAGACAAAGAAGCCTTTATGAACTATTGTGCTCAAGAGAATATTGAAGTGGTACATGTGGCCGACGTAACAGATAAACGCCGTATGCGTATGTTCTATAAAGATGAGATGGTAGTAGACCTTACTCGTGACTTTATTGATAGTGCCGGCGCACCTCACTATGCCGATGTAGATGTACAAGCGGTAAGCAATGTTAACCCGATGAAACGTGAAGTGAAGGGAGCCGACATAGCAGAACGCATGAAACATAACCTTGAGGACGATAATGTTGTCTCTCAAAAAGGATTAATAGAGATGTTTGACGCTACCATTGGTGCATCGACAGTGTTGATGCCTTTCGGTGGGTTAAATCAAGATAGTGAAACACAAGTAAGTGTACAGAAGTTACCTGTATTGAATGCCGATACAAATACCGCTTCAATGATGGCCTATGGTTATAACCCATTCATCACCACTTGGAGCCCTTATCATGGAGCGGCCTATGCAATTATTGAGGCGTGCTCTAAAGTTGTGGCAGCAGGTGGACGCTTTGAACATATGCGTTTCTCATACCAAGAGTATTTTGAACGTATGACCGATGCCCATTCTTGGGGAAAACCTTTCAGCGCATTGCTTGGCGCATTGAAGATACAAGAGGCTTTAAAGCTTCCATCAATAGGTGGTAAAGACTCTATGAGTGGTACTTTCCACGATATTGATGTGCCTCCAATGCTTATGGCTTTTGGTATCACTACCGTAAATGCTGCTAATGTAATCAGTACCGACTTTAAGAAAGCTGGAAACTATATCTATTTACTTAAGCATACCCCTTTAGCTAACTATATGCCCGATTGTGAGCAATTGGTAGATATTTTTAACTTCGTTAGCGATAGTATTGAAGCTAAGAACATTGTTTCTGGATATGCCGTTGGCTTTGGTGGTATTGGCGAGGCAATTAGTAAGATGTCTTTTGGTAACCGTATCGGAGCAAAAGTAAAGGTGGAGCGCGATGAGTTGTTTAACTACAACTACGGTTCTATAGTAGTAGAGTCTACGCAACCACTAGATTGTAAATATGCAATTCTTTTAGGTCATACTTCTGAAGAGGCACATATTGTCATTGACGATGCACATATGAGCATTGAGGAACTTTATAAAGCAAATACAGAGCGTTTTGCAACAGTATATCCTGATAAGGGTAATGCCGGTGAAACTTTGAAGCCTATTGTTGCAGAACAGCGTAAGTTTGAATATCCGGGGGCACCTATTGAGCAACCAATTGCCTACTTACCTGTGTTCCCTGGCACCAATTGCGACTACGACACTGCTAAAGCATTCCGCAAGGCAGGTGCTCAAGTAACAACTAGTGTGTTCCGTAACATTACCAGTGAAGCTATTTTTGACTCTATTAAAGAGATGTGCAATCGCATTGCCGAGTGTCAAATCTTGGTGTTGAGCGGTGGATTCTCGGCAGGAGATGAGCCAGATGGTAGCGGTAAATTCATTGCCAGTGTATTGAACAATAAAGCTGTGGCCGAACAGGTTCATAAGTTAATAGACCGTGGCGGATTAATTTTAGGTATCTGTAATGGCTTCCAAGCATTGGTAAAATCAGGTTTGCTACCTTATGGTAAATTAGGAAGTGTTACTAAAGAGTCGCCAACTTTGTTCCGTAACGACATTAACCGTCACATCTCGCAAATGGTAACCACTTGCATCTCTACCACAAACTCTCCATGGTTGTCTAGCTTCAAGGTGGGCGATAAGCACGTTATTGCAGTGAGTCATGGTGAAGGTAAGTTCGTGGTGTCGCAAGAGATGGCAAAAGAGTTGTTCCAAAATGGTCAAGTAGCATTCCAATATGTAGACCAAAATGGCGAGATTACCACTTCTGCTCCTTTCAACCCTAATGGCTCATGCTATGCTATTGAAGGTATTGTAAGTGCCAACGGACAAATATTGGGTAAGATGGGACATACTGAACGTTATGGCAAAGATCTTTTCAAAAATATCTATGGCGAGAAACAGCAGTCGCTATTTGATAATGCAGTGAACTATTTTAGAAAAGCATAATAAGTTTCATAGGAGGTATAACACATATCTCCTATGACTTTTTAGAGGATATATATTTAAATCAAAACATGGAATTAAATAATACAGAAGCAGGTCAGTGGCAGGTGGCAGAGAAGATTTACGAGGGTAAAGCCAAGCAAATCTATACCACTAACGATCCCGACTTAGTAATTATTCGTTACAAAGACGATGCTACGGCCTATAATGGAATTAAAAGAGCACAGATTGAGAACAAAGGAATATTAAACAATAAAATATCTTCTATTGTCTATCAAAAGTTAGAACAGGCAGGTGTTAAGACACATTTTGTTCAGCAGTTGAACGATAGGGAGCAGTTATGCCGTCGCAAAAATGTAATCCCATTAGAGTTTATAGCTCGTAACATTGCTGCCGGATCAATGGCACGTCGTTTAGGATTAGATGAGGGACATGTCCTTTCAGTGCCTATTTACGAGATTTGTTACAAGAACGACCGCTTGGGCGACCCTGTTATCAATGAGTCGCACGCTGTAGCTTTAGGTTTAAGCACCTTTCTGGAACTCACAGAAGCTATGGAGATGTTACGTCTTATCAATGAAATATTGATAAATTTGTTCGCCAATTTGGGCATTACTTTAGTCGACTTTAAAGTAGAATTTGGACGTCTTGACGATGGCTCGTTAATACTTGCCGATGAGTTGAGCCCAGACACCTGCCGTCTTTGGGATAGCGAAACATTGGAAAGGTTGGATAAAGACCGATTCCGTCGCGACTTAGGAAGAGTAGGCGAGGCCTACGAAGAGATTCTAAAGAGACTCTCATAACCATTCTACAAGCTCTAAATTTATCAAAAACAATTTTCAAAACTTCTTATAAAACGAATTCATATGAACGCATTAACTGCAACTAATTTCAATTTTCCTAACCAAACCAAAGTGTATCATGGGAAAGTGCGCGATGTGTATACCATCGGCAATGATTTACTTGTAATGGTCGTTACCGACCGTATCTCGGCATTCGATGTTGTTTTGCCTAAAGGTATTCCTTATAAAGGACAGATGTTAAATCAAATTGCAGCGAAGTTTCTAGACGCTACAGAAGATATCTGCCCTAACTGGAAACTTGCTACTCCAGACCCTATGGTCACTGTGGGAGTTGCTTGTCAAGGATATCCGGTAGAGATGATTGTACGCGGATATCTTTGTGGTAGTGCATGGCGTGCATATAAATCGGGAGTACGTCAAATATGTGGCGTGACATTGCCCGATGGTATGCGCGAGAACGAAAAGTTCCCTACACCTATCATCACTCCGACTACTAAAGCAGAACAAGGAGAGCACGATGAGGATATCTCTAAAGAGGAGATTCTTAAACAGGGGTTAGTGTCGGCACAAGAGTATGCTGTATTGGAGAAATATACTTTAGAACTCTTCGCTCGTGGCACAGAGATGGCAGCAGAACGCGGACTTATTTTGGTAGATACTAAATATGAATTCGGATCAAATAATGGCACCATCTATTTAATGGACGAAATTCATACTCCCGACTCTAGCCGTTACTTCTATGCCGATGAGTATCAAACACGCTTTGATAAGGGCCAAGCTCAAAAACAACTCTCAAAGGAGTTTGTACGCGAGTGGCTAATGGAGAATGGTTTCCAAGGTAAAGCAGGACAACAAGTTCCTGAAATGACACCGGAAATTGTAGAGAGTATCTCTGAACGTTACATAGAACTTTATGAGAATATCACCGGCGAAAAGTTCATTAAAGCCGACGAGAGTAACATCACAGAGCGTATCTCTGAACATGTCACCAATTATTTAATCAATCGTTAATATATCTTTGTGCGATGAAGGGTGAGCTTGCTCACCCATTCATCAACAATTCAATCTTTATGATTCCCAATATAGATAATTCAGAATTACATGAGGAGTGTGGTGTCTTTGGCGTTTATGGCGTGAAAGATGCTGCTAACCTTGCCTACTACGGTTTGCATGCACTTCAGCATCGCGGACAGGAGGGGTGTGGTATTGTGCGGGTAGATAATCGTGAATTTAAGCGCATTAAAGGAGAGGGCTTAGTCACAGAAGTGTTTAATGAAAAGAATCTTGTGGGTATGCAAGGCGATATGTCAATAGGACATGTGAGGTATGCTACCGCAGGAGGTGGGGGTATTGAGAACGTACAACCTTTCTTGTTTAGACACAATACCGGTAACTTTGCCTTAGCACACAATGGTAACTTAGTGAACTCTAAAGAGCTGGCTAAGTATCTTGAAGACCGTGGAAGCCTATTCCAATCTACTTCCGACAGTGAATTGCTTGCGCACCTCATTAAGAAAGAGCGCGACGACCGCGATAGAATATATCCTATCATAGATGCTTTAAATATGATTGAAGGAGCTTTTGCCTTCTTAATTATGACAGCAAGTAAAATTTATGCTTGCCGAGATAAGTATGGTTTACGCCCACTCTCAATAGGAAAACTTAACGGAGGTTATGTGGTAAGTAGTGAGACTTGTGCTTTAGATGTGGTTGGCGCAGAGTTTATTCGCGACGTAGAACCAGGAGAGATTGTGGTGATCGATCGCGAGGGGCTTAAAAGTGTCGACTATTCTAAATTTAAGCACCACTATATGTGTGCCATGGAGTATGTCTATTTTGCACGTCCCGATAGCGATATTGAGAATACTAACGTACATGCCTACCGCAAAGAGTCGGGAAGAATATTGTATCAAGAGTCGCCAGCCGATGCCGATATCGTCATTGGGGTACCCGATTCCAGCTTAAGTGCTGCTATGGGGTATAGCGAGGCAAGTGGTATTCCTTATGAATTGGGCTTGACAAAAAATAAATATGTTGGTCGTACCTTTATTCAACCAAGCCAAGAGCTGCGTGAAAAAGGGGTACGTATGAAACTATCGGCAGTGCGTTCTATTGTAAAAGGTAAACGTGTGGTGATGATTGACGACTCTATAGTGCGTGGCACCACTTCACGACGCATAGTCTCTTTACTTCGCGAAGCAGGAGCTACAGAGGTGCATGTACGTATTGCAAGCCCTCCGTTTGCACACCCATGTTTCTACGGTGTAGATACTGCCACATACGAAGAGCTTATTAGTTCGCAACAAAATGTTGAGCAGTTGTGTAATACTATTGGCGCCGACTCGCTCTCTTTCCTCTCGGAAGAGGCACTCTATAAAGCCGGAAAACGTAAAGAGTTATGTACTGCTTGTTTCTCGGGCAAATATCCAACTGCACTATATAGCAGTTTACACGATGCCAATAAAGATGGCAAATTCTAATATCTATAATACTGAAAAAATAAAAAACAACAGAATATATGGCTGAAAGTTATGAAAAAGCAGGTGTAAACCTGGAAGCAGGCTACGAAGTAGTACGTCGTATTAAGAAACATGTAGCATCTACTTCTCGACTTGGAGTGATGGGAAATATTGGTGCCTTTGGAGGAATGTTCGACCTCTCGGCATTGAATCTTAAAGAACCGGTATTAGTAAGTGGTACCGATGGTGTAGGAACCAAGTTGAAACTTGCTTTCACCATGGATAAACATGATACCATAGGTATTGATGCTGTGGCAATGTGTGTGAACGATGTCTTGGCTCAAGGGGCAGAACCCCTATACTTCTTAGACTATGTTGCCGTGGGAAAGAACGAACCAGAAAAGATTGAACAAATTGTTGCTGGCGTTGCCGAAGGGTGTCGTCAAGCAAATTGCGCTCTTATTGGTGGAGAAACAGCAGAGATGCCGGGCATGTACCAAGATGGAGAATATGATATTGCAGGCTTCACTTGTGGTGCTGTAGAGAAAGCAAAGTTAATTGATGGTACCAAAGTTAAGGCAGGCGATCTATTGATAGGTATTGCTTCAAGCGGTGTACACTCAAACGGATTTAGCTTAGTACGTAAAGTTGTTGCCGATAATAACTTCAACCTTCACGAGGTATTCCCAGAGTTAGATGCTACAACACCTCTTGGCGAGGTGTTGTTAACACCAACAAAAATATATATACGCCCCGTATTGGACGTGGTGAACAACTGCAATGTACATGGCATTAGTCATATCACCGGTGGTGGTTTCGACGAGAATATTCCACGTATCTTAACTGCCGAACAAGGAATCTTAATTAACGAAGGCTCTTGGGAAATTCTTCCTGTGTTCCGTTTCTTAGAGAAATATGGCAATATTAAACACCGCGAGATGTTCAATATCTTCAATATGGGTATCGGCATGGTCATCGCAATGGATGCACAAGAGGCCCCAAAAGCCCTTGATATATTGTCAAAACATGGCGAACGTGCCTCTATCATTGGTCAGGTAACAGACCAAGCCGGTAAAGTAGAAATTGTATAACACCATAGATGCGACCTAAAGCACAATGCTTTTGGTCGCACACTATTTTCACTATGAAAAAACTTGCTCTCTTTGCTTCGGGTAGCGGCTCAAATTTTCAAGCCATAGCCGAAGCGTGTCAAAAGGGTACTATCCAGGCAGAAATTGCTCTATTAGTATGCGACAATGCCAATGCTTTTGTCATTGAACGTGCTAAAGAGTTTCACATTCCTACCTTTACCTTTAACCCAAAACAGTATGCCTCAAAAGAGTTGTTTGAAACCGAGATTGTGAATCGGTTACAAGAAGCTCAAGTAGATGTGGTCTGTTTAGCCGGTTACATGCGTATTGTTGGGCCAACCCTTTTGAAAGCCTATCAAGGACGTATGCTCAATATTCACCCCTCTCTTTTGCCCTCTTTTAAGGGAGCACATGCTATTGACGATGCTTTTAACTTTGGTGTTAAGGTCTTTGGCGTTACTGTGCATCTCATTGACGACACCATAGATGGGGGTGTGATTTTAATGCAACGTGCCTTTGAGTATTATGGCACCTCGCGCGATGAGGTCGAAGCAGAGATTCATAAGATTGAGCACCAACTCTTCCCCGAAGCTATAAACCGCTTCTTGGAACAGTAGCTCAACTTTCGTTATTATATTTATCTAAATCAACACAAAAATAATCCTACTATTATGAGAGCACTCATCAGTGTAAGCGACAAAACAGGTCTTGTGGAGTTTGCTAAACAGCTTAAAGAGTTGGGCTGGGATATCATTGCTACCGGGGGTACTATGAAGCTTTTGGAAGATAGCAATATCTCGGTTATTAATATCAGTGAGGTAACAGGTTTTCCCGAAATTTGCGACGGAAGGGTCAAGACATTGCACCCTAAAGTGCACGGAGGGCTTTTAGCACGCCGTGACGATGCTTCGCACTTGCAAGCATTGGCCGATAATGAAATTGAATTTATCGATATGGTATGTGTAAATCTATACCCTTTCAAACAGACTATCTCTCGTGAAGATGTTGAGATGGAAGATGCTATTGAGAATATCGATATTGGTGGACCTTCTATGTTGCGCAGTGCAGCAAAGAACTACCGCGATGTTACAGTAGTTTGCAACCCTGAACATTATGCCACCATTATTAATGAAATTAAGGAGAATGGCAATACTACACTCAATACCCGTTTACAATTAAGTGCAGAGGCTTACACGCACACTGCCGAGTACGATATGTGTATTGCAACCTATATGCGCCGTCAAGCCGGTTTAAATGAGAAACTATTCTTGGAATACGACCTTGTACAATCATTGCGTTATGGCGAGAATCCGCATCAAGCAGCGAAATTCTACCGTCAGTTAGAGCCGGTTTCATACTCTTTGGCATTTGCAAAACAGCTTAATGGCAAAGAGATGAGCTACAACAATATTCAAGATGCTAATGCAGCATTGGCTTTAACACGCGAGTTTCAAGAGCCTTTCTGTTGCGGCCTGAAACATATGAATCCGTGTGGAGCTGCTATTGGAACAGATGTTGTCGATGCATGGAATAAATGTTACAATGCCGATACGGTAAGTATTTTTGGTGGCATTGTGGCTACCAACTGCGAGGTAACTGCTCAAGTTGCCGAGTTAATGAAGCCTATCTTCTTAGAGATTATCATAGCACCAAGCTTCACTGCACAGGCTTTGGAGATTCTTTGCACCAAGAAGAACCTTCGCTTACTTGAGGTGAAGATGGAACCAAGCAATGAGCAGCCTAAGCAATATGTGAGTGTGAATGGTGGTTTGTTGGAACAAGACATTGATTTACATTCGGAAATGGTTGTTCCTACCATGTGTGTAACAGAAAAGACACCTACCGTACAGCAAATTGTAGATATGAACTTTGGTATGCGTATTGTGAAGCATGTGAAATCTAATGCCATTGTAGTGGTGAAAGATGGTGTGACTTTAGGCGTTGGTGCCGGACAGATGAACCGCGTTGGTTCGGCAGAGATTGCTTTAAAGCAAGCCAAGAACAACGGCGCCACTGCCGACCTTGTGTTGGCATCCGATGCCTTCTTCCCATTTAACGATACCGTAACTTTGGCTGCTCAATATGGTGTAACCGCTATTGTGCAACCGGGTGGTAGCATGCGCGATGAAGATTCTATTACTGCTTGTAATGAATTGGGTATTACCATGGCATTTACCGGTAAACGTCATTTTAAACATTAAGCCTCTTAAGAGCTAATATCTATATAGCTTCGCCCAATGGATACCTCCATTGGGCGAAGTTTTTTTTATTTCATACCCTCATAGCATTCTTCGTGTTAATAGTAGGTGATTTTGCGTTTGTAACTCTTCACCACCTTCTCGCTGTCGTAGTAGTTAGTCTCCTTCATGGTGAGCCAGTTACCCTCCCTGTCGCGTTTGCCATAGACATATTTAGTCATTGGTTTCTCTCGGTTATTGTAAAGGGTAATATTATTTATATACCCATTCTTGTTATAGTTAATCTCTTCAAGAATACGTGTGGTGCCATCAATACGTTCAAATATTTTCCTTTTCGGTTTTTTCTCTCTGTTGTAATCAATAATAATGGCACTCTCGCTTCCGTCGGCATATCGGTATAACTCCTCTTCCACATTCCCTTGATGGTCTTGTTTGTAGGTAACTTGTTTCATGAGTTGTCGTCGTCCTGTTTCTCCATGAATGAGCCACTGCTGGTTTACCCGTCCAAGGTTGTCGAATTCGCGCTGCACATTCCATGTTGGTCGTGTCCATTTTCGGTTCACCACCTCTGTGGCCATGCACTCTCCTTTTTGATTGTAACGGTACACAATGCTATCGTACACCTCGCCAAATCCATTTAGTAGCGATTCGCTCTCTAGCTCACCGTTTTTGTTGTAATGGTATCGTACTCCTTTAATAAGTTGAAATCCATCGCCATAATATTTACGTTCAACAATTTTTCCTTGTTTATTGAACTTCTCTCGCATTTCTGCAAACTCATCCTCACTATTCATGGTAGTAACAATGAGGTAGGGTTTATCGTACACTCCAACATTGTCAAGCTCTTTGAGAGGTTGTGCGAGTAGTGTAACGCCCCATAGAATTATGCTGCATAAAAGTAACCACTGTTTCATAACTCATCTCTTTATGTTGATTCCTCCCTTTCACTGCCGATTCATTCCCATTCGGACAAGGTGAATATGGAGAATTATTAATTCAAAAGTTATGCCTATATATTTGGTTAGTTATTTTCTTCTACTAAACTAGTATAGATAGAAAGAGAGCTGTTTATTCTTTATAAACAACTCTCTTTTTATCTATGCAGACGAAGATTAGTTAGTTTTATAACTCATAATCTCTCCTGAATTTAAATT
>CAMTOX010000030.1 GCA_947074225.1 uncultured bacterium | reverse complement strand
TTCACGCTTTCCCGACACGACGCTCTTCCGATCTCACATTGTCAGGTGTTTACTTTTTTAACGTTCTACTAATATCTAAAAAAAGTAGTTTATTATCTGTTTCATAGTACATTTGGAGAAATTTTTATTAGATGAAGTCATGAAAATCAAAAGTTATCTTGTTTTAGTATTTACTATGTTGTCTGTTCTTATAATGAATGCACAACAATTACCAAACAGTAGTTTTGAAACCTTTGAAACCGGTTTTAATGGAGCCGGTGTACAACCTACCGGTTGGAAAGGAGCAAACGTGAGTAAGACAGTTGTAGGAATAACTGTAAAAAAGCAAATGGTTTCTGAAGAGGCTAACGGCTATATCGGCAAGTGTGTGAAGATACACAATGAAGAGGTCGGTGCCGCAGGTATTAACGAAACAGCTCCATCATGGATTACTTTAGGTACCCCATGGAACTATTTAAATGGCATTAATACCAGTTCTGCTACTGCAGGTACCGATGGTGGTATGGCATTTACCTACCGCCCCGACTCTTTAGTTGTATGGGTAAAACGTACCTACAACCAGCAGGAAGATGCCAATATTGTGGTTTATCTTTGGCAGGGCACCTCTGTTGGTACCTCTTACAAAAATAAAGGAGGCGGTTGTTCTAGTACGACGCATACCGATGAGGAGTCCGACATTCGTCAACAAACAGACCGTAACGCTTGTACCACCACTCAATATGCTACGCAAGTGGGCGAGGGTTCATGGCGCAGCAATCAGCAAATTACCAACTGGACCCGTTTGGCCATACCTATTAATTACTACAATAATTTAGTACCTGAGAAAATCAATGTAATCTACTCTTCGGGTAACTATCCAAACTTCCGCGATAATAATGGTGTTAACATAGCCTCTACTCTATATGTAGATGAGATGTATTTAGCCTATAGTTCTCAGCTCTCTGAGATACGTCTTAATAATCGTCCTATGTCGGGATTCGATAAGGATACTTATACATATACCTACTCTTTAGGTCAGGGTGTTACTACCATACCTACTATTACGGCTTTTCGTAATGGACGAGAAATCTCCGGTTCAGAGTTGTCTATTAATTATGGCACAGTAGGACAGCCTACTACTATTACAGTAACAGCCGAAGATGGTAGTTCAACTACTACTTATACTATTAACTTTGTTGGCGAGTTATCTTCAAATCCTCGTCCAGCAGGAATTACTGTAAATGGTACTTCTATAGCTTCATTTAACCCTTATGTATATAATTATAATGTAGAATTGCCTTATGGTACTACTACTTGTCCGACTATTGCAGTTCAAACGGCCGAAAGTGGTCAGACTTCAGTGATAAACTGCACACAAGTTCCTGGTAGCGCTACGGTAACAGTTACTGCCGAGAATGGCACTACGACTCAAGTTTATACCATTAATTTTACCATTGGTGCTTTAACCGATAATACGCTTGAGAATATATTATTAGATGGGGTTCAGATTCCCGATTTCTCGCCTACTAAGACCAATTATATTGTTGACTTACCTGTTGGTACCACTACTTCACCAACCATTCAGGCGGTGTCGGCCTATGCTACAGGCGATCAAACCATTGTTATCGACGATCAAGGTTTAAATGGAACCTCAACTATTACGGTTACCCCAACAGGTACCACCAATAGTCGTATCTATAGAATCTCTTATCGTATTACCGCATCTACGAATACTCAACTATTGGATATTCAAGTGGGCGGTACTTCTATTGAAGGTTTTAATGCATCGGTTTATAATTATACCTATAGTTTGCCTATCGGAACAGCCCAGCTTCCTACTATTACTTGGACTCCAGGCGATGCTTATCAGACTGTAGTATTAGAAACCGGAGGTACAGAAGGTGTGACTAAAATTACTGTAACATCGCAAAGTGGTGCTGTAGCAATTTATCGTATTACCTTCTCTACAGCTAAATCGTCAAACTCTTACTTGACGGATATTACTTTAGATGGTGTTACTATAACCGGTTTTGATGCTTCAGTAACTTCTTACCAAGTGATATTGCCTATTGGTACAACTGTAATGCCTACAGTGGCATGGAGTGCCGGCGATATTTATCAGAATATTTCATTCACTTCGGGAGGTATTAATGGTACCTCGCGAATTGTGGTTAGGGCTCAAGATAATAGCGTTACAACCTATACTATTGCCATGAGCGTGGCACAAGCAGATAATGCTACCTTATTAGATTTAAAAGTGGCAGGTTCTACCATTACAGGTTTCCGTCCGGATAGTACCTATTATACTTATTTATTACCAAGAGGAACTACAGAACTTCCAGAGATAATTTACACTCCTTACGATGCTTTCCAAACCATACGTCGCACAGATGGTGGAATAGATGGCGAAACACGTATTACAGTGCGTGCACAAAGTGGGGCCAGCACAATCTATGTTATAGCATTCTCAGTGATGCGCTCTTCCGATGCTACATTGAGCGATATATTAGTAGGTGGTGTTTCTCTTGATAACTTTAATGCTCAAACCGAACAATATGACATAACACTTCCAAGTGGAACAGCAGTATTGCCAACTATTGAGGTAGTGAAGAACGATGAGGCTCAAAGAGTGTCTATTGTGAGAGGTGGTGTAAATGGCATTACCACTATTACTGTTATTGCTGAAGATGGTACAGAGAAGATTTATAGCCTACAGTTCTCGGTAGTGAAATCTGAAAATGCACTATTAAGCGGAATCTTAGTAGGTGGCGACACTTTAGAAGGTTTTGATGCTAACATTTTTGAATACTTCTATACCTTACCTGCAGGTACTGAGAATTGCCCAACCATTCAAGCTATAGCAAGCAGTGGACAATATGTAACCATCTCTTCACCTCGATTGGAGGGAACAGCAAAAATTGAGGTGACTCCAGAAGAGGGTGCAAAGAATGTTTATGTAATACACTTTGCATTTGCAAAATCTACATTGAGCTTCTTGAATAATATATTAATAGATGAGATCGGTATAGTAGGATTTACTCCCGACTCGTTTAATTATGTTGTTACTCTTCCAATTGCTACTACTACAGCTCCAACCATTACTGCAGTTGCAGGTAACGCTCTTCAACAAATATACCTTTACGAAGGCGGTTTGAATAGAGCTACACAGATTGATGTGGTGGCAGAAAATGGAGCAGTATCTCAATATAGCGTTACATTTGAGGTTGCCAAGTCTAATATCTCTACCCTACAAACCATTTCTATTAATGGTGTAACATTAGAAGGTTATCAAGAGAATGTATATTCGTATAACTACATATTGCCAATGGGTACTACTACGGCTCCTGTGGTTACCTATATTAAAGGTGCCATAGGTCAGAGTGTAGAAGTGATAACTCCGGCATGCGAAGGTAACGTTATTTTAAATGTTACTGCTGAAGATGGTAGTGCTACTTCTACTTACCATATTGCTATGACATTTGCACCATTTACTAATAGTAAGCTTGCTGGAATAACAAGAGATGGTGTTGTGTTGGAAAACTTTGAGGCAGAGGTAATGCATTATGTTATTGACCTTGAAGCCAACCAAGCTATTCCTGCCATTAGCTATATTCCTGCCGATAGTACTCAAATGATTGCTATTGCACAAGCAGGTATTGAGGGTACTGAAATTGTGGTGGTAGCTCAAAATGGTAATACAAATAAATATACTGTACACTTTAATCGTTTATTGGGAACTCAAGCTGAGTTGTCCGACATAAAAATGTTGATCAATAATCGTTGGGTAGCCTTACCGGAATTTAGTAGTGAGGTAACAGCATATAACTATACATTGCCTTGGCGCACAACTTCTGTTCCTGTCATGGATGTTGTGAATACACAGGCTGGCCAACAGATAAAAATTATTTATGGTTCGGTTAATGGCACTACAACAGTAGAGGTTACATCAGAAGATGGTAATACCGTAAAAGTATATACCATTGCTTTTGAAGTTGAGAAATCTAATGTAAGTTCTTTGAATACTATTTTAATTGCCGATGTGCCATTACCAACTTTCAATGCTTCTACATTAGAATATACCGTTCAGTTGCCTTACCAAACTCAGATGGTACCAAAAATATCTTGGGAATGTGCTTTGGACGAAAATAGTGTGCCAATGCCTGAACAACAGGTGATATTGGTACAGAATTGCTTATTGGATACCTCTTATATTAAGGTCATGGCCGAAGATGGTTCGGAAACAATTTACAAGATTAACTTTGAAGTAGCTAAGAGTTCTGCAGCGAATGAGTTGTCAATGATCTTGCTTAATGGATTACCTGTAGATGGTTTTGTAAGTTCTAACCTTATATATAATGTCTCTTTATTAAGTGGTACTACAGAGATGCCTACTATTACCTATGTGAAGAACTATCCTGAACAATCGGTAATGATGAATGTAGGAACATTAACAACTGCTTCAACATTGACTGTATATGGCGATGATAAGAGTGTTGCTCCAACAGTTTATACATTAAACATGTCGGTAGCATCAGTAGGTGTGGTGAAATTAGAATCAATCTTAGTAGATGGTGCTGCTTTAGAAAACTTTAATCCTGAAGTAACCTCCTATGTGATTCCTGTTGCTGCCACTCCTGTTATTACTTATCAATATCCTGAAGGTACTCAAGTGTCGGAGGTTATTTCAAATAGTAAACAGGTACGTTTGAATGTGTTTAGCATGACAAACGATGAGGAGATGAATTACGATATCTTCTTCTACTATACTTTGGATATTATCCCTAATGGTGATTTTAGTTCTTGGGAAACTGCTGTCTATAATAGTGCTAACCGCCCAACCGGTTGGATGGTACCTGCCGATGCTGCCGAGAAATATAGATTCACTGGTTTTGGTAGCGGATTTATTTCTGAAGCTAATAAAACCTATACAACAGGTCAAGAGGTACAATTGCAGGAGTATGAAGGGAATTCTTACGTAAAACTCTTTACACGTTCGCAAGAGTTCTCAATTCATGGTGGTGTACCTGGTATGATTACTTTAGGAAATATACAATTAAATCTTTCTAGTTCGGGTGGTTCTTCCTCAAGTGTTTCTGGTGGTATTGCTTTTAGAAATACTCCCGACGAGGCACATATGGATTATTTCCAAGAGCCTTCAAGAACAAGAATTGATAACATGCGTTTTGTATATCAAATTACCGATGGTTTAGTAAATGAAGAGGTGGTATTTACAGATAATACCTTTGCTGGTGAATGGAAGCATATGACTTTCCCTTTATCGACAACTATCTCAGCGCCATCTCAGATGAATTTAATTGTTAATGCAGGACATACTGAAGATGCATCAGGTTTAGGAGCTTGTGCAGTATGTACAGATTGGAATCACACAGGAACTATGTTTATAGATAATGTGGCATTCTACTATAACAACCGTCTTTCTAACATACTTGTTGATGGAGTTGCTCTTGAAGGTTTTGTTTCGACTACCAATAACTATTCTATTACACTTCCTTCTGAATATGCAGGTATACCTCAAGTAACTGTAGAGGGCGAAGTGGAAGACCAAGCTCACCGTTTATCATGGTCTGGGTGGAATAATGGTGTGGCTACAACAACTATCGAAGTAATGGCTGAGGATTTAAGTAAAAACTATTATACCGTGACATTTAATCGTCCGGTTTCAACGATTGCTACATTAAGTGGTATTGAAGTAGATGGTTTGTTGCTTGAAGGTTTCCAACCTAATCAATATAGCTATGACGTTGAGATGCCATTCCGCTATCTTCAGTATCCTTCTGTAACTACTTATGCTGGTAGTCAATATCAAACTACTGCTGTGGTAACAAGCGACTCGTTAATACAGATTGTAGTAACTGCCGAAGATGGGACAGTGAATCGTTACCATATTAACTTGAAATCTGTTGCCTCTACAGCTTCAATACTTTGGGATTTAGAGGTAGTAGGAGGGGAGTTTGTTTATAACCCCGACCAATTAACCTATCAAGTAGATATGATAGCAGGAGCGGTTAGACCAGAGGTGTTGTTTACTAAGATGAGCGACGGACAGCAAGTAATAATGGACTGTAACGATATGACTCGTTTAGTTGTAACGTCGGAAGATGGATTACATACTACCGAATATACTATTGCATTTAACTATCCGGCTGTAGTAACAACAGGTAAATTGGCTCTAATAGCATTGAACGAAACTATTTTAGAAGGTTATTCACCAGAATCTTATAATTACAATTATACAGTAACCAATAACGATGCTTTAGTATCTATCTTCACTAAAGAGTTCGATAGTGATGTGGTGACTCAATATATTACTAACGATTCTGTGGTTTGGAATGTTCAAGGATCTGAATTGAACAGCTATGTATTGAACTACCTTCGTCCATTGTCGGCCGATAATACTTTAGCGTCGGTTAGCGTAAACAACGAAATGCTGTTAGACTTTAATAGCTCAACCTATTTATATCAGGTAGAGGTAGAGCGCAATGAAGCTATTCGTGTGGAGGCTATAGGCGCAATAGTGGCTCAAGAACTTCTTGTGCAGTATGCTCCGGTAGATTCTATTATTGGATTCGATTATCAAGCTATCTCACCTAATAAGGCCGATAGCACTATAACACGTGTTGAATTTAATACTCGTAAAAACTCTAATGCTTATCTTGCCGATATATTAATTAATGGTGAATCGCTTGTTGTGGAGAATGCAACATACATCTCAGATGCCGCATTCGATTCTACATTGTTGAATTACTCTATTCTCTTAAAAGTAACCACGCCTAAACAAGCGTTACCGCAGGTGCCAACTATTTCGGCAGTGGCTGGATCTTATGGTCAAACTATTTCTATCGAGAATAACGGTTTGAATGAAGATGCTATTATTAATGTTATTGCCGAAGATGGTACAGAGGTGAATTATATTCTCCACTTGGCAGCACAACAATCAGATTATGCCCTCTTATCGGCTATTGTAATCAACAACCAACCACTTGCTACATTTAATGCAAATACATTTATATATGAAGTGGTAAGAACGGATAATGACAATGTAGATATTACCTACCGTACCGACGACGCTTATCAGAGCATTGTGATTACTCAACAAGGCGATACAACAATTATTACCGTAACAGCCGAAGATGGTAAGGTGCGTAATAGTTATTATGTTATTTTAGATTACCAACTCTCTTCGGAAACAACTATTGAATCTATTCTTTTAGATGGACAACAATTAGAGAACTTCCAACCAGATAGCTTCTACTACGAAGTAGAACTTCCAGTAGGAACCACTCAGTTACCAAATATATCGGTTGTTGGAGCTAACGATAATCAAAACATTGCGATTTCAACCAATGGTGTTAATGGTAATACTTTAATTACTGTTACTGCACAAGATGGTACTGAAGGACAATATACCATTAGTTTTACGGTGAAATTGTCGCAAATAGCTACTCTCGATATGATTTACTTGAACTATGAAGAGATGACTCTTTCGGCAGCTAATTTCACCGTAGACCAGTCGTTCAATGCAGAACTATTTGCTTACCAAGTGACATTGCCTGTGGGAACACGTCAGTATCCTACTATAACTTGGGATAATGCCGATATTTATCAATCTGTTCAATTGAAAGAGGTGTCGGTTGGAAACTACGAAGTAGTGGTGACGGCTCAAGATACAATGTTCAGAAATAGTTATGCAATCTCTTTTGTTATCTTGAAATCCACCAATGCACAATTGGCCAACATCTTGATTAACGACGAAGATTTAGATACCGATGCTATAACATTTACGGTCGATCAGGACTTCGCGGCAAGCACTTATCGCTATCAATTGCAATGGCCAATTGGTACGACACAATTGCCAAGAGTAGCTTTTGCTGCTGGCGATACGATGCAGAATGTTGTGGTGACTATGCCTACCTCATTAAACGATTCTATTATCATTGCTGTTACAGCAGAGGATAATGCGTATACTAATCGTTATGTGATTCACTGTTCACTATTGCTTTCAGAGAATAGTAAGTTGAACGACTTAACATTAAATGGTTCTACAATATTGGGATTCCATCCCGATAGTTTACAATATCATGTTCTTTTGCCTATTGGCACTACAGAGATGCCTTCAGTACAATGGCAGGCCGGCGATGCTTATCAAACAATCTCCGCTGTGAATGGTGGCATTAATGGCGATTATAGCATCACTGTAAAAGCACAAGATACTACATTTGTAACCACTTATGTTATTCACTTCACTGTTGAACTGTCGCACAATGCATATGCTTCTATGATCTATGGCAATGGTAATGCTATTCAAGGATTTGATATGGAACTCTTTGATTATACATTGGTACTTCCTTATGCTCAAACTCAAGTGCCTGTTATTACTTGCTTATTGCCTGAACCAACTTTGCAAAATGTGGCGATTACACAAGCAGCAACAGTGGCCGATACAGCCTATGTAGTGGTAACAGCTCAGGATGGTGTGAATGTAAATACTTACCGTATTACATTTAGAAATATGCTCTCTGATAATGCTCTCTTGGAAGGTATCTATTTAGATGGTGAGATGATTGATGTAAATTCAATACACTATGCCGCCGATAACTCTTTCGATAGTGAGACTTATAATTACAGCATTATATTGCCTTATGGAACTACTGAACTTCCAACTATTACTTGGAAGGGACAGGTAGACGACTATTATTCTATTGAATTGCAATTGGGAGCACTGCCTGGTACTTCTATTATTAAAGTAGTTTCGCAAGATATGAACCATGAAAGTGAGTATAGCCTATCTTTCCAAGTACGTAAATCGAATAATGCGTTATTAGAAGATTTGTTAGTACAGGGTGTTTCTTTGAATGGATTTAATCCTACATTGTTTGAATACACAATGGAGTTCCCTATTGGTACTGATACCGCTTCGCTACCAAGAGCCGACGAAGTAACATACCTTGTGGGTCATTATGGACAAATGGTAGAAGTTAATCAGGTAGATCCGGTAACTATTGTAGTAATTGTAACTGCCGAAGATGGTGAGACATTTAATGTATATGTTATCAACATGGAAATATTGTTGAGCAATAATGCTTTGTTGAAAGATATTATTGTTGATGGCTCCTCAATACGCAACTTTGCTCCTTCTCAGTTTGAATATACCTACTTGCTATTCCCTGGTGCTCAGGTACCAGAGATTGAACCTATCAAAGGTGAAGAGAGTCAACAAGTATTTCTTTCAAAAGCTGCTGTGGGAGAGTTAACTTATATCTATGTTGAGGCAGAAGATGGTACAGAATCTACCTATACTATTCACTTCACTGCGTCGGGCGATAACCCAGGCGACAGACCGAAGAGTGAAGATGTATGCTGGAGTTATCTCGGTAATGGTAGCTTTAAAGCAAGTACACGCCGTAATAATGTAAGTGTGCTTATTTTCGAACCTTCTGGACGATTGATTGAACGCCGTTCATTGCCTTTGGTTGATCCAAATGTCAACATCTGCGAATCGTCGGCCGATGGCGAAATCTTTACTTATGAGAAGAGAGGACAAGTTTATCTCTATGTCTTTATCTACGACAAAGGAAAAGTAATCGATAGTGGCAAGTTCCTCTATTAATAAATAAAAAGCCGCCTAACATTGTGTTAGGCGGCTTTTCTTTTTCACTGGGTTTATTACTCTCTGTTATTTACGATAACTCTTGAGTTCTTTACCACTATTCTGTTTTATCTTCTTTCAACTGTTTTAACTGAACCTTTACCGACTCTTCGTGAATAGCTTCAAAGAGTGTTTGTATTAATTTCCTACTTACACCAATACGCTCACCCTCTTGGCAGCGTTCTTCAAGAAGTTGTGCATAACGCTCAGGTTGTAATATGGTCATCTGTTTGCTACGCTTGTAATCGCCAATTTGTTGCGAGAGCTCCATCCTGCGTGCTAATGCCTCCAAGATACTTTGGTCTATGGCATCTATCTGTACGCGTAGTTCAAGTAAAGTAATGTCTGTTTCGCAACGGCTTCCTATAACCAGTCTCTTTAATATTTGGTGTAATGCTTGGGGAGTTATTTGCTGCTGTGAGTCGCTCAATGCTTGTTGTGGTGAGCAATGTGTCTCTACTATCAAGCCATCCATTTGCAAGGCCATGGCCTCTTGTGCTATCGGCTCTATCAAGTCGCGGCATCCTCCAATGTGACTTGGGTCGCACAGAATGGGTAAATTTGGCAATTGTCGTCTCAGCTCTATGGGTATGTTCCAATGTGGCTCGTTCCGATATTGACTATTAGGAGAGCTCCCGAATCCACGATGTATGGCCCCTAAGCGTTCTACCCCCGCCATATACAACCGTTCAATGCCTCCCATCCATAAATTTACATCGGGCATCACCGGGTTCTTCACCAATACTGGAATATCCACTCCTTTAAGAGCGTTGGCAATAGCTTGCATGGCAAAGGGGTTTGTTACTGTGCGTGCACCTATCCATAGTAGGTCTATTCCCTCGGCCAATGCGTGCTCTACATGACGTGGTGTAGCTACTTCTGTGGCCACTTTCATATTCAACTCCTGCTGTACACGTTTTAGCCATGCCAACCCTTTGCTTCCCACACCTTCAAACCCACCTGGTTTGGTGCGTGGTTTCCATATGCCGGCTCTATAAATCTCTATTCCCATGTCATGAAGTGCCAAGGCGGTATTTACCACCTGAGCCTCGCTCTCTGCGCTGCATGGTCCGGCAATGATAATTGGCTCGTCGTTCACAGATAAAGTGTCGAAAAGCGGCTTAAAATGCGTCATAATGTGTTATGAATAAGTTTTAGAATGCAAAGATAGAGTTATCTGCTTGCTTTGCGACTATTTATGCAAATTATTTTTTTAAGCAGATGTTCTAAAAACAAAAAACTCCAACCGATCAGCGATCAGTTGGAGTTTTGTTGTCTCATAAGGATTCGAACCTTAACAGGCAGAACCAAAAACTGCAGTGC
>CAMTOX010000029.1 GCA_947074225.1 uncultured bacterium | reverse complement strand
AATCTAATTCGTGTTTCGGCTCGCTCGGTACAGAATTTTGCTAGTTACAAAGCTATAGCTAGCTGCCGGGATTTATTAGAAAACTTTGGCGGACATATGTATGCTGCCTGTCTCTCTATGCTTACAGAGAATTTAGAAGCATTCATGGAGCGTTTTGAGAGCTATGTGTCCGAAAATATTAAGGAGGACCAATTACAACCTCAGATAGATATTGATGCTGAGATTCGCTTTGCCGACATCACTCCAAAATTTATTCGGATTTTAAAACGCTTTGCACCTTTTGGTCCGGGTAACATGAAACCGGTGTTTTGCACACGCAATGTGAGAGATTATGAAGATCATAGTAAATTGGTGGGAAGAGATCAAGAGCATCTAAAACTTGAGTTAGTAGATAATAGCTCGGAAACCATAATGAATGGTATTGCTTTCCGTATGAAAGATTATATAAAACATTTGAAAGCATTAGATCCATTAGATATCTGTTACACCTTAGAAGATAACACTTTTAATGGAAACACAACCACTCAATTAATGATACGCGACATTAAAACAAAGGAGTAAAAGAGTACTTCATTGTAGTCTACCTAAAATAAGACGCCCTGAATAGATTATTCAGGGCGTCTTATTTTAGGTAGACTATTTTTTTAGCTATGTAATGGCTATTAATTGTTACACTACTTTTCAGCAACTTGCTCTTTCTCTTTAATGCTCCTCTTCTCTTCTTTGGCTGCTAAATATTTAGAGATTATTTTCTCTTCCCAGAACACCCATATTAGGAAAATAATAGCATAAAAGAGGTATTTAAAGAAGTAGTTGTGGAAAAATGGGAACCAATCTCTATTGTATTGCACAATAAGGGCTAATCCGGAAACACGAATAAGATTTACAATAACGAGTATGACTACTCCAATGGGAATATACCACAATTTTTTACTTATGGGCCCCCTACTAAAGAGCATGATACAGATAAAAATAAAGAGTTGTTTCAGTCCATTACATCCCCACACTACCCTTACTGAGTTACCATTGGTAAAGCAAATACTATTATCGTAAAAAACCACATAATCAGTAAACCATTGCACAATTCTGTATGATGCTTCTGCCACAAAGTGAGTAGACCAGTTGAAAATAGGTGTAAGGTTAACCCCTAAAAATGTAACAACACGGTCACTCTCGTCGCCAGCCATGGTAAACTTCCAAAAGTAATGGGTTACAACAAGCACAAGAATGAAACGTATCACTCCTTCAAATGGTCTTAGTTTATCGATTAAGGTTTTAAAATTCATATTCCCATGCTATTAAAGCGTTACACGTGCATAAGGGGGTAGTGAGATGGAACAAAAATCGTTTTCTAAATATTTATAGTATCCTGTTATAGCTACCATGGCAGCATTGTCTGTTGTAAAAGCGAATTTCGGGATATATACTTCCCATTTATTGCGTTTTCCATAATCTACAAATGCTTGTCGGAGTCCTGAATTTGCCGATACCCCTCCCGCTAACGCAATCTGAGTAATCTTCAAATCGTGGGCTGCCTTCTGTAACTTCACCATAAGAATATCTATTATGGTTGCTTGAAGCGAAGCACAAAGATCGTTTTTATTTTCTTCTACAAAGTTAGGATTCTCTTTAATGGCATCGCGAAGAGTATATAAGAAAGAGGTTTTCAGTCCACTAAAGCTATAGTCGTAACCTTGAATATGTGGTTTATTGAATTGAAATGCTTTAGGGTTACCCTCTTTAGCAAACTTATCTACATAGGGTCCACCTGGGTATGGTAGTCCCATTACCTTAGCACACTTATCGAAAGCCTCACCTGCGGCATCGTCAATGGTTTGCCCAATTACTTTCATAGAATCAAACTTATCTACTTGAATAATTTGTGAATTACCTCCCGAAACCAAAAGGCAAAGGAAAGGGAATTGTGGCAAATGAGGTTCAACCCCTTGTTCTTTAATAAAATGTGCCAATACATGCGCTTGCAAGTGGTTAACATCTATCAATGGAATATTGAGTGCCATGGCAAATGCTTTAGCAAATGAAGTCCCCACAAGCAGCGAGCCCATTAATCCGGGACCACGTGTAAAGGCAATAGCACTTAACTCCTCCTTAGTCACATTGGCTTGAGTAAGTGCTGCATGCACTACCGGAATAATATTTTGTTGGTGAGCACGCGATGCGAGTTCAGGAACTACACCACCATACGATTCGTGAATGGCTTGTGTGGCAGTAACATTACTAAGAAGTACGCCATCGGCAATAACAGCTGCCGAAGTATCGTCGCACGAAGATTCTATACCTAAAATAATTGTTCTTTTCATTTCTTTCTCTTTATAATAATTCCCGTTCATCAACACTTCATCTAACTGCACAATTCATTCCATAGCCAAAAAAGTATGGACACGAACGAAGGAGAGAGCTATTTATGCACGACTTTTGTTTTAAAAGTTTTGCAAAGGAGGGTTCTACAACATGAACATGTTACAGATTGCTAAGCAGAACCTTTAGAATAAAATAGCGAGTGAATAAAAGCTTACATACTTTGCTGCAATGACACTCATTATCTTAATGGGAGCATATTTACTATTTAAGTTTTATGTTGCTTGACAATACAGATGCACTAAGCAACCACAAAACAGAAAACAGAATGGCAGTAAAAAACAAACACACTCTCTCTTTTAACTCTCTAAATAGGTTACCTCTATTGTTTAAGAATCCTTTTTGTATTTGAATGAAATGTTTATCACTTCATTTATGAATTTAAAAAACGAAGTCTCTATGTTCACAAAAATCAATTTATTCATTGAAAATTGTCATTTCAATTCATGAAAACAAAAAAAACAGCTAAAGAATAGAGCTACTAACTCACTGTAATTCCCCATTTAAATTGGTTTGTCGGAAATTTGATTTATCTTTGCAATTTAAAGCCCAAAGGTATAAAAAAAAGATATAAAATAATAGTCTTAATACTGGCAATCATACTCTTATTGCTGGTATCACCGATTATCTTGCTAAATATCGGCAAGGTACAGCGTTTTGTTGTAGATAAGGTAACGGAAGCTTTAGAGACTAAAATGGACACTAAGGTAGAGATCGGCGGTGTTAAACTGCGCTTATTCAACAAATTAGACCTATCGGATATATACATTGCCGACCAACAAGGCGACACACTTCTCTTCGCCGAAGATTTACGAGTAAACATAGCTATAATACCCCTCTTCAAACGTGAGGTAGAGCTACGTGAAGGTATATTGGAAGATGTGTCAGTGCATATTGTTACCTTTGAAGATGGCAAGAGCAATCTCCAATTTATTTTTGATGCCTTTAAATCGCCCAAAAAAGGGAATCCCTTCGACTTTAATTTAGAGCGCATAGAGCTTATCAATAGCCGGGTA
Organism: uncultured bacterium; assembly: GCA_947074225.1. Lineage (GTDB taxonomy): Bacteria > Bacteroidota > Bacteroidia > Bacteroidales > Paludibacteraceae > CAMTOX01. Next base: position 7,609 of record CAMTOX010000029.1, on the reverse strand, counting down.
AGCTATATTGACCTACGCGGCGACACCACTTTACAGAAAAACCTATTTAATTCTAAGCACATAGAGTTAAGCGACTTAGGCGTTGTCCTGCGTTTTGAGAAGTTTGGTATCGACATGTCGGGATCCATTGAGCAGTTGCATTTTAAAGAGGTGTCGGGTTTCACTCTTAAGGAGCTAAATAGTAGTTTCACACTCACCGATACGCTATTTCATATTCCCTCATTTAACATACATACTCCAAAAAGCTATTTTGAAATAGACAACATAAAGATAGGATACGATTCGCTGAAGCAATTAGCAAAACAGTTGCCCGATCTAGATATAAATGTCGATTGGAAGCCTTCGTATGTATATCTACCCGATTTTAAATATTTCGTTCCTGCACTAGAACATTTCCAACAACAAGCGCTCTTAGAGGTTAAAGTAGAGGGTAAATTAAAAGACCTAAAAATGTCGAACATTAAGGCCAGTCTTGGAAATGGACTTCTCTTTGATGGCGATTTGGATATTAATGGCTTACCCAATTTGAAAGATGCTTTCATATATGGATCTATAAACTCTATTGTTTTTGATAAACATGCTATTCAAGATGTTGTAGCCAATTTCTCTAATAAACCTTTTGTATTACCCGACGAACTGAATCGGTTAGGAGAGTGTAAATATCAAGGTAAGATTACTGGTTTCATCAATAACATGGTACTCTATGGCAAACTTAACACAGGTATTGGCACCATTGTAACCGACGTCTCTTTTGATCTATTCAACAATCTTCAGGACATAGCAGTAAAAGGTAAGATAGATAGTAAATCTCTAAGACTGGGCTCTTTATTCCCTAAACTAGGTTTAGGCGATGTGACCTTTAAACTTAATACAGAAATTAAGACAGGAAAGAATGTACCTTTTGCTGTTGTTGCCAACCTAAATATTCCTGCCATAACATTTAGAAAATATACTTATAACGACATTGACATAAATGGTCAATATAGTAACAATAAGTTTGAAGGACATATTCTGTTGGACGACGATAATGGTCGCTTTGAATTTGATGGTGAGGTATTCTTATCAAAATATGATAGAGAGTTTAACTTTGTAGCCACCTTGAAAGAATTTAATCTTCATCAGCTCAACCTAATAGATAAATACCCAAATATGCTCTTTAGCGCCGATATAACCTCTAATTTGCAAGGTAATGAGATAGAGAATATGATGGGCGATGTAAACATTTTTAATTTCATTTTTGATAATGGCGACCATTACTTTAAGATGGATACCTTCCAACTAAGAGCTAACGACATTAATGGTTATCATTTAGATATACACTCCGACCTCTTGAATGGTCGTTTGGCTGGTAGCTATGCGCTATCGCATATTGGTTTGAGTGCACGAAAGCTATTAAGTGATTATTTACCGGTCTTGGGTGGTAGTGACATCGTTATTCCCGAGGATAAGAATAGTACTCTTGAGTTCTCATTCCAAATTGAACCTTTGGAGAATTTGTGCAGAACCTTAGAGATAGATTGGTTCACCACTCAGAAAACAATGATTTATGGTATGTACGACGACGTTAAAGAACTCTTTAACTTTGAACTCTCCATACCTGTGCTACGTAATGAAAAACGAAGCATTAACGACATTTATCTACAGTGTTACAATAGCGACGAATTGATGTTGATGCTGCGCGCTAACACACCCATGAAGAAAGATATTCTATATGTAGAGCTTAATATTGATGCCGCAAACGACACCATAACCACACACCTAAACTGGGATAACAAGAACGACTTGTCGGTACTATCGGGTGAGTTTTTAGCAAATAGCTTTCTTTATGAGGTTAATGATACCCTGAATATTGCCACTACTATAGAACATACAGAGTTTATGTTCCAAAATAAATTGTGGCAAATTCAAAATAGTAAGATACTAACCAACTTCAAGACTTTTGAGATTGACGATCTTCATATCTTCAATAGCGACCAAGAGATACTTATTAATGGTATAGCATCAAAAAATGAGGAAGACTGTATCAATGTTACTTTAAAAGATATTAATCTGGATATTATAAGCGAACTAATTCCAAATAAAGAGGCGCTCTCCTTTGGCGGTTATGTAACCGGCGATGCCAAGGTGTGCCGTGTCTTAGCAAGTCCAATAATTGATGCCGATGTTTATGCCACTTCATTTAGTTTTAACGAAGGGTATTTGGGAAATGCCCATGTAACGAGCGACTTTGATATTGCAAATAACAATCTCTCATTCTTAGGCACAGTAACAAACGACGATAGCGATACCACAGCAATTATAGATGGAAAATATTTCTTCAAGAAAGATTCTTTAGATATTTTAGGCGATGCTCGTGCATTAGATCTAAGTTTCATAAAATATTATTTGGGTGGAATCTTTGACGAGATAGAGGGTTATGGCACGGGTAATGTTCATATTTATGGCATTACCAAAGCTAAAACAGTGGCCGTAGAAGCCGACGCATTTATTAGAGATGCAAAGCTAAAGATTGGATTCTTACAAACCACCTATAGCTTCTCGGATAGTATAAGAATGACTAAAGACGGCATCTTCTTTAAAAACATTGCAATTACCGATAGTGAGGGAAATAAAGGGGAGCTGAATGGTCAGATAGACTACAGCTACTTTAAAGACATGGTATTTGGCATTGATATAAACTTAAAGAATATGTTGGTGCTGAACACCACACGTGCCGATTTCTCTAACTTCTATGGCAAGGCCTATGCCTCTGGATTAGTACAATTGACTGGTACAGATAAAGCTATGCGCATAAGCTGCCGTGCATCGACAGATCCAGGTACCAAAATCTTTATCCCTATTGATAGTTATTATGCCTCGGACAACTCTTTCATTACTTTTGTAAGCGACACTACAATCACCAAAGAGAAGGTTAGTGACGATGATTTTAAACCTGCTTCGAACACTGATTTATTTATAGATTTAATGCTCGATGTGAATACTAACGCCGATATACAATTGATTATAGACCAAAAAGCCGGCGATATGATTAAGGGTACAGGTAATGGAGCCTTAAAGATTACTTTCGACATGAGAACCTCTGCATTGAAAATGTATGGTAATTATGAGATCTATCAGGGAGAGTATCTTTTCACTTTCCAGAGTGTATTACGTAAATATTTCCATGTAAAAGAAGGTAGCACCATTACATGGAGCGGCGACCCTATAGAACCAATCATCAATATTAATGCGTACTATCAATTGTCGGCTTCCTTAGTAGATATATTAGATAATGCCACTTTAAGCAATGCTGCACGCAGTAGTGTTCCGGTACAGTGCATACTAAACTTATCAGGTAACTTAATGCAACCCACAATTAAGTTCGATATAAACTTACCGAATTCAGACGAAGATCTGAACCGAGCCTTGAAAAATGCTATAAGCAGTGAGGAACAGATGAATAGGCAGATTATAGGATTACTACTCTTGGGTAAATTTATAAACCCTGAAAGTTATCAGAGTACAAATTCATTCATTAGTGGTAATGAGTTATTCTCGGTAGTATCTTCTACCCTATCTTCCCAATTAAACAACTGGGCCTCTCAACTATTCAATAACTGGAACTTTGGTATTAACTTTAGAACTAGCGGTGAAGGCGATACCCGTAGTAATGAGTATGAACTAAACTTCTTATATACTCCAAACAGTAGAATTGTTATCAATGGAAATGTTGGTTATAGAGACGATAATTTATCGTCGAGCAAGTTCATTGGCGACTTTGACTTGGAATATAAGTTAAATCGTTCGGGTAAACTACGTGCAAAAGCATACACACATACCAACGATTACAAAGAGTTCAAGAAAGGTTTGACAACTCAAGGTATAGGAATTGTATATAGAGAATCGTTCAACTCTGTACGTCAATTGCTACAGAGTTGGCGCGATGAAATGCGTGTAGATAAAGAAGAGAGAGCGATTAAACGTGAAAAACGTCAGAAACGTAAAGAGGAGAAGAAAGAGAAGAAACAGGCCGAAAAGCGTGCAAAAATAGAGGCTAAAGCCGCGAAAAATGTTAGCGAAGAATAATAGATTTTACAATATTATTGCCCATAGTTTGGTTCAGTTTCTGAAGTAAAGATGAACGTTGGAGAAAAAGATCGTGACGCAAAATAGAAGATGTAATCTTAACATAAAATACCCCGTTAGTAAAGGTGTAATCGGTAGTATATTGACAAATAGTCTCGCCCAACAACTCCTTCCAAGCTTTAATTACAGAAGGTAATTCCAACTGTTCCTTAACCTCTTTATCAAACGATTCCTTGATAACTTGTGGCAAAATTTCGCCTATACTGAGTGTTTGTTTCTTTTTCATTGATTGTGTCTATATATTGAACACAAAGATATAAATAAAATGCAGTGCAGCAGATACGCAAATAAATAAATAGTATGATGGAACGTTCTAAAATTCTAAAGTTATAGAACAACTAGAAATTACTATAGAACAATTTAGATTATAAAAGAGAAGTATTACTAAAAAGAGAAGAATTATGAGTTATGATGAAAAGTTCATGCATGAGGCTATAAACTTGTCCATTGAAAATATAGACAAAGGAGGTGGGCCTTTTGGTGCAGTAATAGTAAAAGATGGAAAGGTAGTTGCAACAGGTGCAAATGGTGTGACGTTAAATAACGACCCTACAGCTCATGCAGAGGTTACCGCCATACGCAATGCCTGTCAGAAGCTAAATACATTCGATTTAAGCGGCTGTGAGATCTATTCTTCATGCGAACCTTGCCCAATGTGTTTAAGTGCGATATATTGGGCTAGAATAGATATTCTTTACTATGGCAACACAAAACAAGATGCTGCCGATATAGGCTTTGACGATTCCTTTATATATGAGGAGTTAGATTTGAAACCAGATGAACGGCGTCTAATCTCACGTCATGTATTGGGTAAAGAGGCTATCAAAGCATTCCAGAAATGGGAAGAAAAAAGCGATAAGATAGAGTATTAAAAAAAGGTGTCCGAAAAAATCGGGCACCTTTTTTATTATAGCTATTTTTAGATTATTCTGCAGTAGCTTCTGTTGCTTCAGTAGTAGCTGCTTTTTTGCTACGACGTGTACGTGTAGCTTTCTTAGGAGCAGCATTATCTTTCAACATGTTTTCGTTGTAATCAACCAACTCGATAATACACATTTCAGCAGCGTCTCCTTGACGGAATCCAGTGCGTAAGATACGAGTATATCCACCTGGGCGATTAGCAATCTTTTGTGAGATTTCGCGGAAAAGTTCAGTTACCGCATCTTTATTTTGCAACATGCTGAAAACAACACGACGTGAGTGAGTAGTATCATTTTTAGCTTTAGTCAAAATAGGTTCAACATAACGTTTCAACGCTTTCGCTTTAGCAGTAGTAGTTGCAATACGTTTATGTTTAATCAACGAGATAGCCATATTAGCTAACATAGCATCACGGTGTGTTGCAGTACGGCCAAGGTGATTAAATTTCTTATTGTGTCTCATTTTTTATAATTATTCTTTATCTAATTTATACTTGGAAAGATCCATCCCGAACGATAAATTCAAGCTTGCTAACTTAGCATCCAATTCAGTGAGGGATTTCTTACCGAAATTACGGAACTTCAGAAGTTCAGCGCGGTTAATTCTACAAAGGTCACCTAATGTTTCAACATCAGCAGCTTTAAGACAATTTAAAGCTCTAACAGAAAGATCAAGATCTGTAAGTTTAGTCTTCAAAAGTTGACGCATGTGCAATACTTCCTCATTAAACTCTTCTCCGCCTTTACCATTATTCATTTCAAGCGCAATACGCTCATCAGAGAATAACATAAAGTGATGAATAAGAATTCTTGCTGACTCTTTTAAGGCTTCTTTAGGATGAATAGAACCATCTGTATCGATCTCTATGATAAGCTTCTCGTAGTCGGTTTTTTGTTCCACACGATAGTTATCAATAGTATATTTAACGTTACGGATAGGAGTAAAGATAGCATCAATTGGAATAATACCAATTTCAGGTGTGATATCTTTATTTTCATCAGCAGGTAAATAGCCTCTTCCTTTAGCAATGGTAAGTTCCAAATTTAAAGAAGCGGTTTTATCCATCTTGCAGATTACTAATTCCGGATTTAAGACTTCAAATCCAGTCATAAATTCGTTAATATCAGCAGCTGTAAGCTCTTCCTTATCAGAAATTTGAATTGTAACAGTTTCGCCGTCTGTATGATCTACAATCTGCTTGAAGCGAACTTGTTTTAAGTTCAAAATAATATTCGTAACATCATCAATAACTCCTGGAATGGTAGAGAATTCATGTTCTACACCATCAATTTTAATGCAAGTAATTGCAAATCCTTCAAGAGATGAGAGAAGAATACGGCGCAAAGCATTACCTATTGTAATACCAAACCCTGGTTCTAACGGACGAAATTCAAATTTGCCATGAAATTCGTTCGCTTCTAACATGATTACCTTATCTGGTTTTTGAAATGCTAATATAGCCATCTTTCTACTATTATTTAGAGTACAATTCGACAATTAATTGTTCTTTGATATTTTCTGGGATATCTGCGCGTTCTGGAATGTGTAAGAACTTACCAGACATTGAGTTGTTATCCCACTCCAACCAAGGATATTTGCTGTGGTTGAAACCATTAAAAGAATCTGTGATAACGATCATTGATTTGTTTTTCTCGCGAACTCCAATCACTTGACCTTGTTTTACCGCATAAGAAGGGATGTTTACAACAGCGCCATCTACAACGATATGTTTGTGAGATACCAACTGACGAGCAGCCGCACGAGTAGGAGCAATACCTAAGCGATAAACTACGTTATCTAAGCGACACTCTAAAAGTTGCAATAAGATTTCACCTGTAATACCTTTCTTAGTTTGAGCTTTTTCAAATAAGTTACGGAATTGTTTTTCTAAAACACCGTAAGTATATTTAGCTTTTTGTTTCTCACGTAATTGAACACCATATTCAGATGTTTTACGCTTGCGAGAGTTTCCGTGTTGACCAGGAGGAAAGTTTCTACGAGCCTGTGCTTTATCAGGTCCGAAAATAGGTTCGCCAAATTTACGAGCTATTTTTGATTTTGGTCCAGTATATCTTGCCATTTTCTTTAATTTTTAAGTTGTTATACTCTTCTACGTTTAGCCGGACGACAACCATTATGTGGCAGTGGTGTAACGTCTACGATCTCTGTAACTTCAATACCAGCACCATGTACTGTTCTAATAGCAGATTCACGACCGTTACCTGGTCCTTTAACATAAGCTTTTACTTTTCTCAATCCAAGATCAAATGCTACTTTAGCACAATCTTGAGCAGCCATTTGAGCTGCGTATGGGGTGTTCTTTTTAGAACCACGGAAACCCATTTTACCAGCCGAAGACCATGAAATAACTTGGCCTTCACCATTTGCTAGTGTTACGATAATATTATTGAATGATGAGTGTACATGTAATTGACCTACACCATCAACTTTAACTACCCTTTTTTTGGTTGTTACTGTTTTCTTTGCCATATCAACTTCTAATTTTTAAAGCAGTTAATTACTTAGTTGCTTTTTTCTTGTTAGCAACTGTTTTCTTTTTACC
>CAMTOX010000028.1 GCA_947074225.1 uncultured bacterium | reverse complement strand
CCCAACTCACGCCCCCCACGAGCCAACCTATAGCCTACCCTCTTTCCCTCCCCGACCCTCTCACGAAGGGAAGTAATGGATAATCGGTTTACCTCTCACTCAGAAAAAAGGTTCGGCCAATAACTTCTCATTATTGGCCGAGCCTTTTAAATTAGATCAATAATTACAAACGGTAATAATCAACACTAATTAATAACTTCTACTTCTTCACAGCAAGTTTCTTTACCATTTCCGGATGTTTAGAGAGGTATTTCTTTGTGGCTTCATAACCAAAGGTGTAGATAGTTTCAAATTTATCAAAATCGAGCGATTTATAGAGAGCATTGGCAGGCGATTCAATTAAATAATCGACCATTTCACGTCCAGGTATTGAATTATTTTGTACCAACACCGTAACACATCGCAGGGCAATATCTTTGGTACTATGTATGGACACATTAGCATGACGAGGGTTGCAATCCACCCCTATAAGATAAGTGCATTGTTTACGGATTGCCTCGGCAGGAAAGTTATTAAAGAGACCTCCGTCAACGTAGTAATTATGATTTATCTCTACTGCTTCAAAAAGCCCAGGTATAGCCGATGAGGCTAACATATATTCATGTAAATATTTTCCACGATGGCCAAATTCGGGTGCTCCGGTATTTAAATTGGCAACACAAATATACATGGGGTATTTAAGACTATCGAAATTATTATGTGGTAAAACCTCGCGCATCATCTTATTCATATTTTTAGGATTTGCAAAGCCTAATGATTGTGAACGTACAGCGGGTGTAATGATTGTACCCACCTTATCCATCTTATATTTCTTAATAACTTTGTACATCTCTTGTGGCGTCATGCCATCGGCATACATGGCACCCATAAGTGCGCCCATACTAGTTCCGGCAATGATGGTTGGATAGATTCCTGCTTCATTTAGCGCTTGTAAGGCCCCAATATGAGCAAAACCTAATGCCCCACCACCGCTAAGTACAATGCCCACTTTCTGTTTCTGGGCAAAACAAGGTGTTAGAAGTAACACCATGAAGAAAATAGAGACGATGCGTTTCATAGTTATTGAATTATTATGTATTAACAAAAGCATAAAGAGTGCCACTTAAAAGGGATAGAACAGAGAAAAAAAATGTTTTTTTGAATATTCTTGTTTGAAGTTACGAATATAATGGTTTTGACCGATTTAACACTTACAAAAAAACATAATAAAAAAGACGAACTAAGAATTTCTTTAGTTCGTCTTTTTAAGCCATGAAGGCATGTACTTATTTGTAATATTCTATTGCATCGTGAGTAGCATCAATCAAAGGTTTTGTTGACACTGCGGTACCTACGGCATGCTCCATCCACAGGTTCGGAGTAAGACGCCCAACAGAATAGATACGCTCTATCTCTGTACCGAAATTACGCCCTTTTAAGTAGTTCTCTAATTGGAACTCTATAATATGCCCATATGGATAGTTTGGCAAATAAAGAGGTATATCTATCATATGAGAGTAAACGGCTAAGATAGGAGAATCTTCACCACCAAGAATAGGAGCATAATATTTATTCCACACCTTTATGGCATTGTTAATAATTGTCTCCTTCAACTGCTTAGATGTAGCTTTAGGATGTTCATACAACCACTGCCAAGTATAAAGATCTACTAGCGACACTCCCATAATTTCATAGCTTCCCCAGAAGATGTCGAGTGCTTGTAAAGCAGCTTGATCTGCCGATTCGTTATTATAGCCTAACAACTGAAGGTCTTTCTTCTGGAACACAAAGGCCAAAGCTTCTGTAAAGGCAGTGCTTGGAACGCCATTCATCATATAATGATCAACATCGTGTAGCGTGATAGTTTGTTCAACATTATGTCCAAACTCGTGAGTAGCGATATTGAATCCTTTATAATCCATGCCTTCACCACCTACTCTGGTACGCAGACGTGCTTTATCGCTTTTCATCATAGCTCCCCAAGCATGACCGGCACCACGAGAGGCATCGACGGTGATTCTTGAAGCTACCTGTTGTGACTTTTCGGGTGTAAAACCTAGTTTTACCATGGTATTAGCAAGGTCATCCTCATAGTGTTGTGCTGTTGGATAGAGTGCTTTTGTTTTTGCATCTAACTCATTAGCATCTATTGCACTACGACTTTTGAAGCCATCGTACCAGATATCGAAAGGACGCAATTCGCGACCTAAGCGTTGACGAATAAGAGCACCCACCTGTGCCACCTCGGGCGAGGAGATAAACTCTACAAACATCTGTTCTATCTGTTCGGCACTCACCTCCATATCCTTATCAAACGAGCGTTGAATGTAGGTAGGGTAGGTAGGGTTATAAATATCGGCTGCCATTACAGCCATGCAAATGGCGTGAAGTTTTTTATAGCGTGTATCGGGCTCTACCTCTACCTCTTGCTCTACCCCATCTTTAAAGATACGGTTTGAATAAGGCTGCCAAGTAAAATCGGCATCGCTTATTACCTGCTGTGGAATGGTTTGACGAATAATATGTTTCATCACTTCGTAAATGAGTTCTTGTTTCTCCAAACCATTGCCATCGGCATTGCTATAATTAGATTTAAGCTCATCGCGAAGCCCCCAGTGGGTTATCAAAGCCATATTATCTGGAAACAATTTATCTTCTGTTTCAGTGCGCAATTGCCCCATCATAACATTGTAATTAGATATATAACCATCGGCATCGGCAAGTGTCTCTGCAATTTGTTGAGAGATAGCTGCAGGAACACGCGAGATGAAAAGATCGCCCATGCGAGCATAGCCCCACTCTAAACTACTCCATGTTTTACCTAAACTATTCTTCTCTTCCAATGTATAGAAAGGATAGTTTAAAAGCACCACAAAGGCTACCTTAGAGTTAAACATATCGTCAGAGAAATGTGCAAATGGGTCAAAGGCACCAAAAGCCTCATTAATTTCGGTAATAGGATTACCAACCACATGCAAGGGGAGTTTTAGGTCTACACTAATTTTATTGTAGTTACCTAATAAAATCTCAAAATTTGTTTGCAATGTTTCAAAGAGTTGCTCCTTTGCTGCTGCAGTAGGGACAAACTGTTTGGTACAAAATTCAATAAAATCTGCTTCGGTACCGTCTGTTACTGTCCATAAAGATGCTGCAGAGTGCACACCACGACTGACCATATCCGAATTTGCATCGGGATATGTTTTAGAAATTTGTGTAATCGTTTTCTCAATCATAGAATCAGTAATAGAACTTATCGATTCTGGTTGTTTTGCTCCCGAACAACTATTCAAGAACAAGCCGAAGAGAACAATCAGAGGATAAAAGAGTTTTTTCATAAATACGGTTAAAAGGTTCTGTTAAATAATACGGTTATCATAGAGATTGCTAAGAAGAATAGTCAATATTTTTTTAAGAGAAAAGTAATAGTATTTAATGCATATTCTTCTTCTTAGACAAATCCTTACTTCTGAAATACTTTAATTTTTGCCAATATTTTAAAGACCAACCAATCGGGTATGTGCTTAATGAGAGGAATAAAGAGATGGTTTATTGCTCCTGGCACTACCTGTTTCTTCCCTTTGCGTAGTGCCTTTAAAGCCTTTATTACCAGTTTTTCCGGAGGCATACTCACCCCAATTTTTACTGCCAAGGCACGCAAATTAGGTGCCAAATTATAGAGTCCGGTATCTACAGCTCCCGGACATACGGCAATAATATTCACTCCCTTAAGTTTAAATTCATACCACAAAGAGCGTGTGAGATTTAAAATATATGATTTTGTAGCATTATAAACATTAATACCCGGCATGGTCATCCAAGCACTCATAGAGCTCATATTAAGAATTTGACCATGCCCGCGCTGACACATCTCTTGTCCAAAATAGTAGCACATCTCTGTGACACAAACCATATGTAACTGCATCATCAAATCAATGCGCTTAATATCTGTAATAACAAACTCATTAAAAAAGAATACTCCGGCATTGTTTACCAAGAGATCTACTTGGATAGAGTTGCCTTTACAATAGTCGAACAAACGTTTTGCAGCACCTGTTTCAGATAAGTCGGCAGTAAGGTATTGTATTTCCCTTCCGCTCCTTTCTTGAATTTGTTTAGCTGCCTGCTCCAACTCAGTGGTTCGGTTGCTCACCATGAGTAGATCATATCCTTGTTGTGAGAGCACTTGAGAATATCCATATCCTATTCCTGAATCGGCTCCTGTAATTAATGCTAACATCGTCGAAAGTTATTTATTTATTCCACTCATTAACTTGTTCCTCTTGTTTAGCCACCTCTCTTTGTAGGGACTTAGGCAAGTTCTCCACACAATGATGACATTTCATATCTAAAGTATACATTCGTCCAATACAGTAGTTGGAGTGTCCACAAGGACTTTTATAATTCTCTTCTTGGGCCAATTTATTAACAAAATCGGTATCGTTCACCAATACTCGAGCCATTTGAATCAATTCAAAGCCTGCGTCAAGAACTTTATCGGCATCTTCTCTAGAACAAACTCCTCCCACATATATGAGTGGCAATTTAAGTTCTGCTCTAAAACGTTTAGCATCTTCCAAGAAGAAAGTATCCTGATAGGGTACAGTAGGAATAACAATACGTCCTACCAAAGCCAAGCTCATTTTCAACCACCAATACTTCCATGGATTCATATAGTACCTCAATGTCTTTAATGGCATAGCTCCATGCATCACCACCATAGGTGCTTTGCTTACAAATCCAGCTGAAAGAACAAGAGCATCTACACCCCGTTCTTCTAAGCGTTTTGCCACTTGTATGGTTTCATCGTAGTGCATACCACTTTTGAAACCATCGTACATATTCATCTTCACCACTACGGCAATATTGTCTGCAGCCACACTTTTCACCTCTGTAATTACTTCGTCCATAAAACGCATACGATTTTCGAGAGAGCCTCCATACTCATCTTTACGCTTATTGGTATATGGCGAAAGGAACTGAGATATTAAATATCCATGTCCGGCATGTATCTCTACACAGTCAAAACCAGCTTGTCGGCTCAATTCTACAGCTGCACCAAAATCTTTTACTAACTGTTTAATCTCTTCTTTTTTCAATCCTCTCACTATGGTTGGCGAGTAAAGATTAAATCCTGAGGAGGCACCAACAGGAATTTGTCCACAGGTTCCCTTGTGAGTCATATTACCACAATGTCCTAACTGAATAGAAGCTTTAGCTCCTTGTTGGTGAATTTTATCGGTCATCTTTTTGAGCCCTTCAACAATTGCTGGGCGCATCCATAGCTGCCCGTTAAAAGAGAGTCCTGAGCGATTCACCGCAGCATAAGCCACTGTAGTCATTCCAATACCTCCACGAGCAACACTCACATGATAATTCTCTAACTCGGCGGTAGGACTATTATCCTTACACATATTCTCAAAAGCAGCAGAACGAATGGTACGATTTCTTAGTTCAATAGGTCCAAGTTTAAAAGGAGTAAACAAATTGTTATTCATAGAAATTGAGGTTAAACTATACAATCATCTATCAGCAATTAATAGATATATGGGAAAACACGTTTTAAAGATCTTTGATTAAATTCTTCTTCAAACTCATTTTTGTAACGTTTATAGATAGAGTTAGAACGTGGAACTAAGTTTGCCATAGTCCAAATTACAAATAGTAATCCTGGTAAACTCCATGTAAGAATAGCAAATCCTGTCCACTCTACTATTTCACCGAAATAGTTAGCAGAAGTAACATATTTGTACATACCCTTTTTAGGTAAGTAATGGTTTGTATCGCCAGGTTTACGCAAGTTACGTATTACATGGTCGGAGTTCCAGTTAATGCCCATTCCCACAAAGAAAATGATAGTACCAATAATAAATTGTGGCGTAGTTAACCAAGCCGTAGTATACATATCGGCAGGCGAAAGATAGAATATCCATTCCCCTTGCATATATCCGTTAATGGTATTAAAGAGCACTCCCATAAGCATAATAGCTATGGGCATCTTACTTTTACCTTTTAATAAGAAAGGGAAAATAAAAGAGCGCTGAAAATAGTGAAACTGAAAGAGCAGGAATAGAATTAATGGTGTAATTTCCCATTGTCGTGGTGAGCTTAACCAAAAGATTAGCATTACTATGAACACTGGCGATTCCATTAATATCCAAGCTATTTTATTCGGTATAGCAGGTCCCCATTTAGGAGAGATCATTTTACCATAACCCGCCTCTATAAAATAGAGCGCTACAAACACACATACAGCAGTTGACGCCATAATAGCGAGCAGACAATTGAACTGTTCAACATCCAACAACATAATAAAATAATAATATAAATAATAAATATAGGTCGTCCTAAAGACGACTATTACAATTCTGAAAATATGAGATAGTTTATTAGAGCCGGTTTCTGTTTCTTTTAACCAACCTTTTAAACCTTAGTTCTAATAGTCACTTATAAGTGCATATTGAGGTATAATTAGTAACCAGTTAAACTAACATTGACAAACAATTACGAACTATCCTATTCATTGAGAAGAAACCCGTTTCATTTTCTCTTCCAAATAAGCGCCATGAGTTCTCTATGGTTTCAATCTCTTTTATCTTTTAATTTTTTAATGCTTGGTAGGTTACCTGATGCATTAAAGCTTTAAAATCTATTCCGGTATGATTAGGCTCCATATTGGTATAGATTAAAATAATTAAGTTCTCCGATGGATCTATCACATAGTCGGTACCAAACATACCACCCCACCGCATAGAACCATCGCTAATAATACTCTTATGCGCATGTTTAGGCATAAAGACATCCCAAGCTAGCCCAAAGCCAATGCTTCCTCTTAAATCGCCAACCTGATTCACTTGCATATACTCTAAGGTTTTTCTACCTATAATACGTTTACCAAGAAAATCGCCACCATTAAGAATCATTTGGCAAAAGCGTGCATAATCTTCAATAGGTCCTACTAATCCGGCACCAGTGCTATAATAACTTTTAGCACCAGAGATGGGATAGGTAGCGAAAAGTTCATGCTTACTCTCTTGCAATGGACCATTCTCGGGGTAACTATAGAGGGTTACTAACTTTTCGTTTTGAGAGTCGGTAAGGTAGAAATCGGTATTGTCCATTTGCAGAGGGTCTAATATACGTTCATGAATTAACGTACGTATATCTTTACCAGAAATAATCTCGGCTAAACGTCCCAACACCTCAATATTCATACTATAGGTAAAAGCCTCGCCCGGGTCATGTGCCAAAGGCAGTGTACCAAGCCTATTAACAACCTCTTCAAGGGTATAGTTCTCTTTCGATACTAATGGAGGCACATTGGCTTCTTCTTTTATTGCCCAATGATCGCCATAGTATGATATACCGGAGGTATGAGTCATTAAATCGCGAATTGTAATATCACGTTTTGCAGGACGTGTTTTATACTTTCCGGTTTTAGGGTTATAGTGTGTGAGCACTTGCGCATCGGCAAACGAGGGAATATACTTCTTTATAGGTTCATCTAATTGAAAGAGTCCCTCTTCCCATAATGTCATTAAAGTCACAACTGCAATGGCCTTAGTCTGAGATGCCATACGAAATAGGTCGTCTTTCTCACAAGGAACAGAATCCTTCATGTTACGCCATCCAAAAGCTTTATGGTGTACCACCTCCCCATTTTGTGCCACAAAGGTTACAGCATGAGGTAAAAGACCTAAATTAATATAATGATTCATTGCACTATCAATCTTATTTAAACGACTAAGGTTGAATGTATTATTTCCCGATAGAGAAGAAAAGCCTATAGGTAGAACCTCTTCGGCAAGTAGATTCTCTTTCACCTGTTTCTGGGTACATCCTATTAACAACAATAGAACTACAGGGAATATGAGTAAAGTGTGCTTCATTATCTTACATCTAAATAATAACAAAAGTTGCATGGTTTAAAGGTTTACTTTTTCAAAGTTTAAAAAGTAAGCGAGCAAAGATACAAAAAAGAGATAATCAATTAGTACTTTATACCACATTTTATGAAAAATAATTCACTAACTAATCACTATATCTTGAATAATTAAAGTTACAACCATTTGTTGAATTATTTGCAGTGCTTTTTGTTCCTCATGGTCATAGAGATAAATAAGGGTTGTAATCTGGCAGATTACAACCCTTATTATATTGATTAGTTATTTAAATATTCAACAACCATATATTACAACTGGCAGCAGCAAATTAAATTACGGTCGCCAAAGCCATTGTCTACACGTGCTACGCTAATCCAGAACTTATTGTCGCGTACCCATTCCAAAGGGAATGCTGCTTTTTCGCGGCTATAAGCATGGTTCCACTCATCGGCCACCACCACATAGTCTGGGTGAGGTGCATGAATCAAGACATTATCATTTCTATCGGCTTTGCCATCGGCAATCTCTTGAATCTCTGCACGAATAGTCATCAACGCTTCTACGAAACGATCCAACTCGGCCAATGATTCACTCTCTGTAGGTTCAACCATTAAAGTGCCATGTACTGGAAACGAGAGTGTTGGTGCGTGAAAACCAAAGTCCATTAAACGTTTTGCTATGTCGCCTTCTGTAATATCGGTAGTTGCTTTAAACTGTCGACAATCTAAAATCATCTCATGTCCTACTCGTCCGGTGGCTCCGGTATAAACAATACCGTAAGCATCGGCAAGTTTTTTGGTCAAGTAGTTAGCACTTAAGATAGCAATTTTTGTAGCCTCTTCAAGTCCTTCAGCACCCATCATACGTATATAACCATAAGTAATTGGTAATATACCTGCGCTACCATAAGGCGAAGCCGCTACAGCAGTATATTTAGGAGACTCAAACAAGAAGTCATGTTGAGGTAAGAAATCTGCTAAGTGTTTAGCCACACAGATAGGACCAACACCAGGTCCACCACCACCATGAGGGCTTGCAAATGTTTTATGTAAGTTCAAGTGACACACGTCGGCACCAATATGCCCTGGAGAGGTTAACCCTACTTGAGCATTCATATTAGCGCCATCCATATATACTTGTCCACCATGGTTATGTATAATATCGCAAATCTCTACTATGGCAGGTTCAAAGACACCATGAGTAGACGGATAGGTAATCATTAAACAAGAAAGTTTATCGGCATACTGTTCTGCTTTAGCTTTCAAGTCGGCCACATCCACATTACCCATGGCATCGCATGCTGTTACTACCACATCAAATCCTGCTTGTGCAGCACTAGCCGGATTGGTACCATGAGCAGAAGCAGGTATCAAGACAATATTACGATGTCCTTCGCCTTGGGCCTCTTGGTAACGTTTAATAGTCAACAAACCAGTATACTCACCGGCAGCACCAGAGTTAGGTTGTACTGTTGTTGCAGCAAAGCCTGTAATTATTGAAAGGTAATTACATAAGTTATCTATTAATTCATGATAACCTGCGGCTTGATATGCTGGTGCAAAAGGGTGAATATTCATAAACTCTACCCAGCTCAATGGTAACATCTCGCTTGCTGCATTCAACTTCATGGTACACGAACCTAAAGAGATCATTGATTGAGTCAATGAGATATCTTTACGGTCTAATTTCTTAATATAACGCATCATTTCTGTTTCTGAATGATACTTTTCAAATACTTCGTGATTCAAAGCACGACTGCTACGCAATAAGTTTGCAGGGATAGTCAAACTTTGTTCACAGCACAATTGAGGTGCTTCACATTTTAGTACTTCGGCAAATACAGTTAGAACTTTTTGTACCCCTAGGCATGAGGTAGCTTCATCAACGCTAATGCTTACTACATCGCCAGGCAAGTAGCAGAAGTTTATACGGTTTAATTCGGCTTGCGATCTTAACTCTTTTACAGAGCAATTCTCTGGCAAAGTAATACGTATGGTGTCAAAATAGGTACTATTCAATTGTTTACAGCCCATCTTCACTAGCGCCGCAGCCAAGGTATTTGCTTTGGCATGAATCTTTTTAGCTATCGCTATTAAGCCATCGTTTCCATGATATGCAGCATAGAAACCAGACATAGTAGCTAATAAAGCTTGAGCAGTACAGATATTTGAGGTTGCTTTTTCACGTTTAATATGTTGTTCGCGTGTTTGTAGAGCCAAACGCAAACACTCTTTACCATTCGCATCTTTAGAGATACCAATAATACGCCCAGGTATAAAACGTTTATTCTCTTCGTGCGTTGCAAAGTATGCAGCCGATGGACCACCATAATAATAAGGAATACCAAAACGTTGTGTAGTACCACAAGCTATATCGGCACCAAATTCTCCTGGAGGGGTTAATAAAGTTAATGCCATAAGGTCGGCCACTACGGCAATCTTAGCATTATTCTCATGACATTTCTTTGTAAAGGCAGCATAATCTTCAATTTCACCTTTCAAGTTAGGATATTGCACTATAGCACCAAAACATGGTACAGGGAAATTGAAAGTTTTAAAGTCGCCCACCATAATATTAATCTCTTGTGGTAAAGCGCGAGTGTTTAATACTGCAAGTGTTTGTGGAAATATCTGTTCGTCTACAAAAAGAGTGTTGACATTAGCTTTTACTTGGTCACGGCTACGCAAGTTATACATCATAGTCATTGCTTCGGCAGCAGCAGTAGCCTCGTCAAGCAATGAACAGTTAGTCAAAGAAAGACCTGTAATATCGCAAACCATGGTTTGGAAATTCAATAGAGCCTCTAAACGACCTTGTGAAATCTCGGCCTGATAAGGAGTATAAGAGGTGTACCATACAGGATTTTCAAATACATTACGCATAATTACCGAAGGGGTATTTGTGCCATAGTAACCCATACCGATATAGTTATCGCACAAGATATTCTTTTGTGCCAAAGCATGCACATGATTCAAATAAGCCTGCTCACTCATAGCTTCTGGCAAGCGCATACGTTCATGTAAACGTATGTTGGTAGGAATGGTTTGATCTATCAACTCATCGACAGACGAAGCGCCTACGACTTTCAACATCTCAGGAAGATCTTCGGGTGTAATGCCGATATGACGGCGTGAAAAAGGTACTGACATAGTTATTTTGAATTAAGGTTATTAATTACATTTTGATATGTTTACAAACTCTCTCTGTTTATCCATAGGGAACAGAAAATAAGCGTAGCAAAAGAGATCGGAAGAGCACACGTCTGAACTCCAGTCACATTCAGAAATCTC
>CAMTOX010000027.1 GCA_947074225.1 uncultured bacterium | reverse complement strand
CTGGAGTTCAGACGTGTGCTCTTCCGATCTAGTCGTATTATTACTCTACTTCATGATTTGGCTCTTTGCCTGTAGAGAGTAGCTGGAAGAACCCTTGCAGGTCGTCAGAACGTTCCAGTTCCATCTTTTTACGCATTCTATAACGTAACATCTCAATACCTCTAACCGACATGTTTAGTAATGGAGCTATCTCTTTTGTGAGTAGTCCCATCTTAATGTAAACGCAGAGTTTACGCTCATTCTTGTTTAGCCAAGGATAACGTTCGGTGAGTTTCTTCACAAACTGATCGTTGACAATGTCGAAGTTCTCTTCAAACTTGTTCCAATCAATATTCTTCTCAATATTTTTTGAAATCTTATTCTGTAGCAATACTATCTTCCGTCGCGCTTGTTCATTCTCTTTGTCGTCTATATTGCTATTAATCTTTTTGAGTTCGTTTTTAATCTCTGTTAGAATCTCATTCTTATCTATATAGTTTAGCAGAATGTTACCTAACTCTTGGCTCTTGTTTTTCAGTTCTAGTTCTAAACGTTCGTTTTTCAAACGTATTATCTCACTTTCTCTCTCTAGTGCCTCTTGTTTAAACTCTTGTTGTTGCTGCTCCATCTCGGCATCTTTCTTCATTTCCAGTCTCTTCTGGCTTGCTCTAATACGTTTGCGTATATTTCTAAAGATAGCATATCCAATAATCAATAGCGCAATCAGTTGCGTCAGATAAGCCCACCATGTGGCATACCAAGGGGGTAGCACTGTGAATTCAAAACTACTTTCACTTATCTCGCCATCGTTAGTCATCATCTTTACATAGAGAATGTAATTTCCTTTGGTCAGTCCGGTATACTCTTTTTGAGTAGTTCTGCTCCAGGCGCTCCACTCTTTCTCCATAGGCTCTAGGCGGTAGGAGTATTTCTGGTTACCCATCGCGTCGTAAGCACTACCAAATTGGAATCGTAGAGAGTTATATTTATAATCTACTTCAATGTCAGAATGGACTATTGGGAAGGAGTGACCAGCTATTAGAGAGTCATTCTTTGTTGTGGTGACAGAGCGAATATAAATATCTCTGTTGGGGCTCTTTGCTCTTGTTGGGTCGTAACTGGCCAAAGCATAACCATCTACATTTCCTACAATGGCATGATTATTATCTATCGGATTAATATGTTCAAACCCACCTATAAAGAAGTAGGGTAGGTTCCACAGTTGTTCCGATTTTGGAGTATATTGGTGAGTTGTTTTGTCGTAACGGTGAATTTGTAGCGCATCGTCTTTAATGTACCATAGGTTGCTGTCGGGATCTATGGTAATGGTAGAGTAGGCGTAGGCTCCCTGAAGTAAATCTTCCAATTGTTTATCTTCTACTAGTTTACCGCTGATATCTACTTTATACACTGCTCCGGGTGTGCAAACAATAATATCTTTACCTAAGCGGTGTATGGTAAATACTTCTTGTGGATCGCCATTATGTTTGAGTACGACCTCGGAATTTAGGCTGTTGGTCTCAAAGTTTATGTGTAGGCGTTCAACACCGGTTGGTGTGAGTGTCCAGATGTAATCATTACGATCTATTTCAAAAATTCGCGCTGTGTGATTAAAATTCTCCAGCTTATCTCCAATTTTCCAACCATCTCTCTCACGTTCCATGGGGTAGAAACCGTTATAAGTACCTATAATTGCTTTGTTGTCATTGTATTGACAAGGTTCTACTTTCCACACTCCCTCGGTAGTAAAAAGGGGAGTGAATTTGTTATCCTTAATTTCAAATAAACCTCGGTTATGGCTGCATAAGAGTGTATTTTCAATCTCGTCAATACTCCATACTTGTCCTTGGCTACCTGGTAAGATACTTAATTGAGTTAATCGTTCGCTTGGATTTAAAGGGTAGTTGGTTCTATATAGCCCTTGGTTAGTGCCTAAATAGAGGTTGTCTTTTTGAATCTTTGAACTATATCCTGAACCATAAAAGTTGCTATGTCCATAAAGATTAGAGATGGGCGAATTTAAACGTATGTGATCCACACCATTGTCTAAGCCTAACCATAGATTATGATCGTCGTCAAATAATAGACTTAATACCGTATTATTCTGTAGACCATTTTCATTATTTATGTATCGTGGGTTTTTCCCATCAATGTCAGTAATTACCAATCCGTTTAATACGGTACCAAAAGCAATGTTTTTATCGTTCACTGCCATGGTATAGAGTTGGTTCTTTTTTATGAACTCATCGGCGTCGGTCTTGAATGGTTTTATCTCTTCGCCATCGAAGATAAAGAGTCCGCCAAAGTCGGTGGCTATTAATACGCCATTTTGGCCGTAGGCACTCATGTTGCGAACCTCTAATCCTTTAAGTTTCTCCGAACCTCGTAAGGCATTCATTTGGTCTCCAAAAAGAAGATAAATGCCATCGGCGGTGGCCATGTAGATGCCATTTCTAATCTTTGCGCTAGCATAAATGCGCGATTTTGGCTCTATTACCTGCGTGTTGCCATTGCTATCTTGTTTAAAAATGTAGTTGCGTGTTTGTGCATATAGTTCATTATCCAATAAGTGAATGTTCCATACCTCACCAAAGTTCTTATATTTTTGCGCTATGTCAAGAGATAATGGCTCATAGGTCAGCCCGCCTAGTTTATCACTCTTAAAGCGTCCAAACTCATTGCTTCCTCCCACATATAGGGTACCGTCGGGAGCACTCTCTACAGAACGTATCACAGTAGAGTTCCAGATTCCGTGTGTGCGCCATTGAATGCCATCGAACTCTAAGAGACCATAGTTATTGGCAAAATAGAGCCACCCATTTTGTTGCTGCTCTATCATCCAGTTTTGAGTACCGGCACTATACTCTTTCTGTTTGAAATTTGTTACAGGAAATTGCCACGAACCATAAGATGGTAGTAGTAAAGAAAGGCAAAAGAATAAGGTTATAAGTCTTTTCATTATATAAGGTGTAAGTAATTCTTTTTTCGGATGCAAATATAGTGAAATGTAAATAGATTCCAAACTTTAAATTATTAATGATTGTAGAATTTCAAATGACAAATAATTTATAGATTATCAGATATATATATAATATGTGTCGTATAGCATAATTTACTACTTTTAGAATTGTAAAAATAAAACCTAAATGGTATTCCAATAGTAAATGTTTCTTGTAATAGTTCACTCATTTCATTATTAACAAGATTTCTTTACTACTTTCTTAATATTACTCGTTAATCATAGTGTAATCTATTTCCTTAAAGTGGAATTTTCACAATGATACTTCTATTGTTCTCTTTGCTCTCATTATGTCAATGCATCTCTTGGTTTCTCCAATGAGTAATGTATAGCTTTCTGCCTTTACGATATTGAAACCTCATATGTCTATTTCTGTTGCTACTATTTCATTTTTCCTTGAATGCTCAATAATAGTTGGAAGTGATGCTTCGTCTTTTGGACTCTCCTAAAAACTTATTTAAACACTCTCTTTCGTGACTAGCTCTGTTTATAATATTGTCATACCATTATTACTGCTCCCTACAATAAGAATAGCCTGCACATTACTATAAATGTACAGGCTATTCTTATTAACGCTATTTGTCAATGCATTTATCTCTTTCTTTTTTGATTTACCTTCTTGGTTGTACTGTTTTTTGTAGTTCTATTCTCTTTCGCCTCATCTTTGTCATCTTTACTGAATAGTGCATACAGAGGGCTATATCCGCAAATACCGGTTATGACCAGTGCCAACCCGATAATCAGTAGAAAGATGCTCCAAAATCCGTAATCCGAACGAGTCATGAAAATAATAATCATTGTGGCGCCTATAACCAGTCTTAATAGTTTTTCGCTAGATTTCATGTTTTGTTTCATAATGTTTAAAGTTAAGAAATGTTCAACGTTTTATTATTACTATCTCTATTTAAAATGTTCTTTAAATCTACGTTTTATTTTATTTATCAATTCTGCTACTCAATCCACACTTTAATTTGTTTAATAATTTTAAGTGCTGTCGTTAATGTAGAGGTGTCGGTGTAGAGATCTCCATTCTCTCCGGCATAATGGCTATGTCCCACCACTTTCATAGTTACAGGCTCATCTTTTTCTGAACTATTTAAGATAGCCTCATAGACTACTGCCGGTTGTGCCGAGGTTCTATAAGCTTTATTTTTCGTGTATTTGGCATTATTCCAGTAGTTATTCCAATCCCACGGTTGGTTCACCTCTACATAAACATAGTATATTCCTTTTAATGGCTTTATGGTACGTATGTAAAATTTAAACCCCTCTTTGGGTGTTGCTCCGGTATAAGCATCCAAAGCAGGATGTTGTTCTGTGGGCATGTAGTTGTTGTACTCATTTAGTATATTGCGTTTATGCGACCAGTAAGGTAGTGTTGCTGGATGATTTTTTGCACCAGGTTCCCAATATCCTACTTGGCGTTTACCATATTGATATACGCCTTTACCTATGCTTTGACTAATGTAGAGCGTTTGAACGAATTCATGTTGCGCATTCTCAAGCCAAATAGCGTAGACCGGATGATTATGCGATTGGTCAATCTCCAAATCTATAACTATAATCGAACCTTTTTCACCCTTACCATAGTTCTGTATCTCTATTTGCGACACTATAGGCATTGTAACCAATGTAGCTATTAGTAATGTCAATATTAATGTTCTCATGTTGCATTAAGATTATAGGGTTTATATTCTAAAAATCACTCCTAATGTAGGAATAATTGTTCCTGAAAGACTTTTCAGTATCCTTAACTCTTGTTTCTCTGGGTTTCCTTCTGGGTCGCCCAAGATGTTACCATCTGGATCTTTATTTGTGTATATGGGCACACCAGGGCTCTTGAAGTAGTAGGCATTTTGAATGTCTACATAAATATTGAGCGACCATTTCTTAAAGAAGAAATCTTTATCGGCTCTCACATCTAGTTGATGCGATGGAGGAAGGCGCAATGAGTTGTATGCATCAAAATCGGTATAGGCACGTCCATTTATCTCCCAAGGAATTCTATAATAGGAGAGTTCATCTATTGGTGAGTAAGGGGTGCCTCCAGTGTAGCGCCAGCGTGCAGAAACACTCCATGTGCCTAAGAATCTATAGTTAGCATTTAAGTTTATGATATGACGTCCATCCCACGATGAAGGCAAGTAGGTGCCATCTATATTCGTGAATTCACTCCAATAGAGGGTGTAGCTAACATTGGCTGTTAAACCATTGAAGTTGCGCAACTGACCCAACAATTCAATACCATAACTACGTCCCTTGCCTATAGATGTTACCGCCTCATCGCCTATCTGACCATAGTCGCCTCCTTTACAGGCTAGGCTTATACCATCTTCAATAGAGATAGGGTAGTCATTATAATATTTGAAGAACCCCTCGAGAGTGAATTTAAAATTTGAGTTCACTAAATACTCCACTCCTAAAACAGCTTGATACGATTTAATATATTTCAAAGAGTCGCCTTTATTTACCCATGTACCTTCATTGTTTCGATACCCCATTGTGGTGTAGGCAGGGCGTTGTGCATAACGTCCGGCACTGGCATTTAGACTCCATTGTGGGGTGAAGCTATAAGAGAGGGATATACGAGGAGAGGTTTGATTTAATAGGTTAGCCATGTTCTTGTTGTAGCTGTTGCCCACAAAACTTAAACCTACAGAGACATTAAATTTATCGTCAAAATAGCTATCGGAAAGTTGTGTGAAGAGTTGATAACTGAAAAGATAGAAGTCTGAGCTGTAGTTAATGCTTTGATTTCCTAAATCGTTGTAGAATAAACGGTAGGTTCTGTTGTCGTAATGTGAGAGCATAATGCCTGCACCAAACATCACCTTAATAGGTAGAGTTGTGTATACACTCTCAAAGCGTAATCTGTTCTCAGATTCCGACGACTCATAATCGCTACTTTTTAATTGACTCTTGTCGTTTTCAATATATTTGTAGTTACGATTATTGAGCATGTTTCGACTCAACACCCATAGGTCGTAATGTGTATCTGTGAAGTATCTGTAGGTGGCACCAAGCATATAATTCCACTGGAAATATTCTGGCAATACGCGTAAATAATATTGTTGCGTTTCGTCGGGATTATTAATTTTTCTGTTCAGACGCATCCTGTCGCACGATACGAGTGCATTGATGGTAAGTTCATTTTTGGGGTCGAACTTAAAATTAAAACGCAGTTGTAAATCGTTGTAGTTGGGTAGAAAAGGTAGTTGTAATAGCGAAAAGAGTAGCTGCAAGTAGGATTGACGTACTGAAGCTATGAAGTTTACCTTTTCACCTATTGGTCCATCTACGGTAAGTCCGGCATCTGAGGCGCCTACATTGAGTTTAAAGTGTACTCTATCTTTGCTGCCATCTTTCTGTCGGATCTCCATGACACTACTTAATGCATTGTTGCGATTGGCAGGATAGGCACCTGTATAGAAATCTATCTCACGCACAAAGTCGGGGTTTACAATACTCACGGCACCTCCAGAAGCTCCTTGGGTGGTGAAGTGATTCAGTACCGGAATCTCTATGCCATCTAAATAGAATACATTCTCCGAAGGACCCCCTCCACGAACAATGAGGTCGTTGCGGTTTGCCGAAGTGCTACCAACGCCGGGAAGGATTTGAATGGCCTTAGAGATATCACGATTTATACCCGCAATTTTCTCTACATCTTGTACGGTAATGGTAAGTTGAGACAGAGGAGCCTCTATGCGTTTAGTATTGAAGTTACGCTCTACGACAACCTCTGTAAGTTGAGTGACATTCTCCTGTAAAGGTAACTCTATAAAAACTTCGCTATTGCCAATAATCTGAATCTCGGGCGAAAGGAGTGGGTCAAAACCTATGTAACTAACCGTAAGGCGCGCAAAACCTGGTGGCACACCAGTAATCAAAAAATTTCCATCAAGGTCGCTAGTGGTTCCTATATCTGTACCTACAATGAGAATATTAGCAAATTCAACCGCATTTTTATTTGCTTTATTATATACTTTACCCCGAATAGTACCATTCTGTGCAGAAACACCTGTTAGGGTTATTGCAAAGATGGCTACTATGGACAGTGCAAATAGTTTTACTTTTATCATGATTGAGACGTTTACGTTTACAAACTAATTCTCTCTCTATAAGACTTGCTATGCCATAGTTGACGATGAGTGATTTATAGAACCTCAACTATAAGCTCTTGTTTATGCTTGTTAAATAACCAGTTTTTATACTGGTGCTTTTTATAGAGTTATTCTTTTGCTTCTGTTCAAAAATGATTATTGTAACTTCTTCTTCCTGCGGAATAATTGTTTTAATAGATACTTCTCTCTCTTCACTCGGCACTCACTATTGGTAATACCTGCTTCTTTCTTCTATTTCATCTTTTCGGGTAACGTAAAAAGTTTACCTTCATATTTTATGCTGCTTCTCACTGCGCTGCTCATGCTAATTTCGCAACGCATATCTTTAAAGAGTTTCACTATGAAGTGATAGCTTTCATTGCGCCCGTCCAGAACTTTAAAGGTGATGAACCAAGAGTAGTTCTTTTTTGCGCTCTGGAACTTATATTTATAGACTACACCATCAAAACGTAGAGGTTCAGAGAGAATCTCGCCACTCTCCATGAGTCTTCCGGTATAGGGAATATGTATTTGTGCCAACTCTTTATTAATAATAATAAAGCTATTTCCCTCTACTGCTTCTGCTTTTTGACGTAGCGCTCTAACAGAGGTAATCTCAATTTGAAATTGTTGACTCCGTAATAGTGTCTCTATGGCTGCTATTGCATCTGGTTCGTCGCCACTATTGTTTGTAGGTTTCTTTGCTTGACAAAAGAGTGTGCTGCACACGAGTATTAGTAAGATTAGTTTTGTAGTTCTCATAATTTTAAATGGATTCACGATTAAAAAATAAAGAGTAATTAGATTTTTACTTCTAATTACTCTTTACAAATAATATACTAAAATGATATATGGCTCATAAAAAGGTTCTATTTCTTACGAATATCATTGCAACTGCTTGAAATATCTTTTAAATCGCAACCGCTACAGCTACTGCATGCCGTAGGTTTTTTCTTGCGTTTTAGAATGTTTTGAGCCACTTTTATTAGAGCATATAACACCAATAAGCCCACCAATGCTTGCTGCCACCATCCATGATTGGCAATTTGATAGGCGCAGAAGCTAATTATCCATGCCAATGCAATGGTATATATGGCGGCAAAGATGCCCCATACCCAACTGCCTGTTTCATGTTTTATCGTGGCTATGGTAGCAATACATGGAAAATAGATAAGTACAAAGAGCATAAAGCTCAGTGCTATGGCAGGGGTAAATGCCGGAGTGCCATCTGGTCTGACTTCGCTCTTTAAACGGGTAGCCAAATTCATACTAGAGTCCTCTTCGTCGGCTTGGTAAAGCACTGCCAATGTGCTTACTACAACCTCTTTGGCTGCCATGCCGGTTACTAATGCCATGCTCGATTTCCACTCAAAGCCTAACGGGCGCATAACAGGTTCAATAAATTTACCTATATGCCCCAAGTAGCTCTGCTCTTGCTGTAGCGATATTAGTTCGGCAGTTTCTAACTCTCCGTTTTCACTCTCCGGCATTTGAGGGAAATAGCTCAATGCCCATATAATGATAGAAGCAACCAATATGGTAGTACCAATTTTCCGAAGGTATTGCTCTCCCTTTTCCCATGAGTCGCGTAAAAGCATCTTTACTCCCGGTTTGCGATAGGGAGGAAGTTCCATGACAAAAGGAGTCTCATCTTTAACAAATATGAAACGTTTAAATAAACGTGCCATAATAGCTGCTAAGGCCACACCCACCATGTAGATGCCAAAGAGTACCAGTCCGGCATGTCCAGGGAAGAAGGTTCCCGCAAAGAGTAGATATACGGGTAGACGTGCGCTGCACGACATTAAAGGCGAAATAAGAATGGTGACCATACGTGCATTGCGGTTCTCGATGGTGCGAGTAGCCATAATGGCTGGAACATTACAACCAAAACCCATGATGAGGGGAATGAAGGAGCGACCATGTAGACCTATACGGTGCATAATCTTATCCATTATAAAGGCAGCACGTGCCATATAACCTGTACTCTCTAGCAGAGTGATGAAAAAGTAGAGTATTAATATGTTTGGCAAAAAGACAATGACACCACCAACCCCTCCTACGATACCATCAATGAGCAGATCTTTAAACATGCCATTGGGTAGAAGTGAGCGTAACCATTCGCTTAAATATTCAATACCCATCTCCATCCACTCCATGGGGTAGTTGCCTAAGGTGAAGGTGGCTTGGAACATGATGAAAAGAATGAGTAAGAAGATGGGGTATCCCAGCCAGCGGTTGGTCACTACACGGTCTATCTTATCGCTTGCCGAGGCGGCCTTGCTCTTTTTCTTACTTGGACGGTAGGTCTCTTTAAGAGCTCCGGCAATGAATCCATATTTAGCATCGGTAATTAATGTCTCGGCACTTTCGTGATACATCTTCTTGAGCTCCTCCTCAGCTTGATTGCGCAAAGTCAATATCTTTTCAGCATTCGGATATTCGCTTATGTAGTTCTCAATATCTATGTCGTGCTCCAAAAGTCGAATGGCAATATAGCGAGGGGTGTATGTAGATCGTGCATCGGCATTCTGAATTATCAGAGCCTTGAGTTGTGCAATCTTCTTCTCCAACTCCTTGCCATAGTTAATATGTATATGTCTATGTACTCGGTAGTAGTTGGCACCGATGGTAAGGTCGCTCTTACCATCGGCCTTGCGGTGTTTATGTTCTAACGATATGGCATGGTGGTGCTTATCTAACAAGGAGTCCGATTCTACATGAGGTAGTAGGTGTCCCTCGTCGTCAACTATATCACCTCCTTCTACCAGTTCTATGATTGTGTCGAAGAGCTTCTCTACTCCCTGGGCGCGCGATGCCACCGTAGGTACTATGGGCATGCCCAATAGTTCGCTAAGCTGTTCTAAGTTGAGCTTGTCGCCACGTGTTTGCATCTCATCGTACATGTTCAGTGCCATAACCGAACGCACATTCATGTCGATGAGTTGTGTTGTTAAAAAGAGATTGCGCTCTAAATTTGCTGCATCCACCACATTGAGCACCACATCGGGATGGTCGTTCACCAACTGTTGTCGCACCAACCGTTCTTCAGGGCTGAAGGCTCCTAAGGAGTAGGTGCCGGGTAAGTCAATAAGTTTGAAATGGTAATTGCGGTATTCAAAGCTACCCTCTTTGGCGCTCACAGTCACGCCGCTATAGTTTCCCACGCGTTCATGTTGTCCGGAAAGGAGGTTGAAAAGAGAGGTCTTACCTGCGTTGGGGTTACCAATTAAAGCTACCGTAATCTCTTTAGAGCGGTCAAGCGCCACTTGGCGTATATCTTCTTCGGTTAATGTGCCGTTATAGTTCTCTTCTAAATGTTCCGATGCTATGCGTGCAGCCTCTTCCAAACTTATCACTTCAATCTGTTTGGCTTCGCTGCGGCGTAGAGTAACATGGTAATCCATGATGAGGTATTCTACAGGATCTTGGAGGGGAGCTTGCTTAAGCACCTCTATGACTCTGCCCTTAATGAATCCCATCTCTACCAAACGCTTACGGAAACCACCATACCCCGAAACACGGACTATGATTGCTTTATCGCCTGGATGTAATTCTGCTAATGTCATTCTAATATGTTTTAATATGCAAAGTTCTAAAGAGTTACTTTAAAACTAACCACTCTCTCTTGGAATGGTGTGTTCTTTCAAATGTTCTTGAAATGTACCTATGGTATGTTGCAGTTTACCAGTGGTTTAAAGATGCTATGTTGCGGTGCTATGGTATATTACCATGGGTTGTGACCGTATAGAACTATTTAAACCTCAATTTAGAACTATTTTTGACAAAAGTACAATCTTAAAATGCGATTTACAATACCTATAAATAGGTATTGTAAAGGCATAAAAAAGACCGAAAACTCCAATTTTATGGTGTTTTCGGTCACTCTTTTTTTATCTCAGAATGGTGTTATTTCACTAACCACTCAATCAATAAAGTTAGTATCAGTGCACTCCAAGTAGTTCCGCCAATAATGTAGAACCATTTGTAATCGGTCAATTCGCGCGATGGTTGTACTGGCTCTTAGTTGTTGTTAGATACTAAAACTTTTTCATTCGTTGTTGATTCCATGATTGCTAAACAATTTAGTTGTTAAAGCAAAAGATATTATTATCAAATCGCTAATAATTTTCTATTATTTCGCTTAAAAATAAATATTATTGTTATATCGCCACTGCCGTAAGGTTTCTATTTTTC
>CAMTOX010000026.1 GCA_947074225.1 uncultured bacterium | reverse complement strand
ATTTTCATACTTTTTTCTTATCATCTTAACATCAGATAATTACGATTTCAACAAAATGTCATCCTAAAGCAAATATAAACCTATTCAGTTCAAAAATCAGGGCTACATAGACAATCAAATAGCGTAAAAAAGGGAATATAAACACCCCGAAACCTCAAATACTATAAAGGAAGAAGAGAAATTAAACCATTCTAGAGGTTCAACTTCTCTTCTTCCTACTCAAAAAAATATATTGTAGAACATATTTCAAGCAAAAACGTCTATAATATGCTACTTACTCCATCTTTTTACGTCCGAAAGTAGCATCAATCTTCATAAATGGTATCACAGAAAGGGTTATCAAAGCACACCCTACAACCAAAACAAAGAAATATTCATACCCTAACTGCTCTTGAATCCATCCGGCAGCCATACCCGGAAGCATCATACCGAGCGCCATAAAGCCTGTACAAAGCGCATAATGTGCTGTTTTATGTGCACCATCCGATATATATATAAGGTAAAGCATATAGGCAGTAAAGCCAAAACCATAACCAAACTGCTCTATCGCCACCGCAATATTAATCCATAACATGGATTCGGGCTGCACCATCGACAAATATAGGAAGCAAAGATTTGGTAAAGTAATAGAGAGAGCCATTGGCCAGATCCAAAATCTTAGTCCACGACGCGAAGTAACGACACCTCCCAATATACCTCCTAAAGTTAATGCCACCACGCCCACCGTTCCATACGCCACACCAACCTGACCCGTTGTTAAACCTAAACCACCAAGTTCACGTCCATCGAGCATGAATGGGGTCACCATCTTTACCAACATCGCTTCACCAAGACGATATAGAAGCATAAAAGCAATGGCTACACCAATGCCGGGTTTCAGAAAGAAACTTTTAAAGGTCTCGCCAAAGGCACGCAATACCTCACCGCTACTTTGGTTACTCTTGATACTGTCGCTCTCGGGACGTGGCAAAATAAACCGATGGTAAATAGATAGCGCAATAAACAGTCCGGCAAGTAACATAAAGGTTATGGACCACGCTAACGGAATATTTCCAGAGTTACCTCTAAAGGTTGCCGTAGTAGGCTGCTGTAATTTATTATCAAGCTTCACTAAAACATAAGCAGGGTCTTCCCAGTTCTCGGAAGTAAAGAGCAACCGATCGGCCGAAATTAAAGAGATACTCTTATCACCACTAAAACGGCTTAAGTTTAGCACGACTTCATCACCCGCCTTGGGTGCTTGAAGCAGTCGCACCACGGCTACACCAACATTACCAACAAGGGTGCTATCTTGACCCTTAAAATCGGCTACCGACACCTTATTATATATAGGAGAATCTGTTTCGGTTGGGATAAAGCCATTTTTACCATTCTCCTGAGCCACCCACGCCAGCATAAAATGCATAGAATCAGCAGTAATAGGCTCAAGACTCATCTGCAGCATGGCTGGAGTCACCTCAAAAGCATCCACACCACTTCGCGTAGTGGCCCACATAGGTTCATCGAACCCTATCACCACCGTCGGGGCATCCTCTATCGCCTGCACTTCAAAATTCAACGGCTCCATACCGGTGGCACTCTCTAAAGCGCCGGCAAAAATGATCAATGCACCCTGACCGGTTATCATGGCTAAACGATAGAAGGTGCTACGAATACCAACAAAGAACGACTGCTGCCCGCTATCCAGCGCTAACATGTAGAAACCATCGGCAGCTATATCATGTGTGGCACTACTAAATGCCAGCAGCCACAACACTGCTAAAGTCGCTTGGAAAAAGAAAGGGGCAGGAATTAAGAAGGCAACACCGGCTAATCCGGCACCTATGAGCAGCTGCATGGTCACAATCCACCAACGCTTGCTCTTCAAAATATCCACAAAGGGACTCCAAAAAGGCTTAATCACCCACGGCAAGTAGAGCCAACTGGTATATAGCGCAATGTCGGTATTGGAAATACCCAACCGTTTATACATAATCACAGCCACCGACATCACTACCACATAGGGAATGCCTTGACCAAAATAAAGAGTCGGAATCCAACTCCAAGGAGAACGTTGCTTCATCTAATTCATGGTTTTAGAGATACCGCCATCACAGCACCTTTCAAGTTACATATCTGTTCAACAGACAAAGATAAACAATAATCACAAATTACCCTTGCGCCAAATAGCTCTTGAAGTAGAATGATCTTAAAGGTACAATTTAAATATGTCGTTAACTATAGAATATTTTTGACTATTCCTTTTTATTCCTCATCGGTTTGGCAGCTCAAAACTGAAACAAAACACCTCCATCACAGAAAGTTCTCATTCAACAACGCCACAATATCATCCCGCTTATTCACCAATAGATAGTGTCCCTCATCTACTTGCCAATAGAGCTCTGCCTTCCCACCATGTCTCTTAATGCCCTGATAGGCCAATTGCAACGAGCCTTAACTTGAAACTTTTGCAACACCCAACAACAGCAGCGTTTTACCATTCACACAATAATATTGCACAATACCTAACAACATTAAAGCCATTGTTTTATACCCTTCGGAGTCCATTTCAAAGCCAATATTAGAGACCTAATCACCATTCTGAAGAGCTGCTCCCCTATCCCTCTCCCCACAAAAAAAGAGAGCATAGCGTTTCCACTATGCTCTCCCACTATTTACGATTCACTATTTCACTTGCAAAATAGTAATCTCATTTCCCCAATCATTAGGCAACAGTCAACTCGCCTACAAAACTACAGTTCGACATCACCTTGCCATTGGCACTAGCAAAACCCATATAACACACCACACTCATACCACTCCATTGCGTAGGTAGAGCAAGGCTATCGGTTAAGGCCGAACGTTCAGCACCCTTAAGGGTATAGACCGCCTCACCACTCTCTTGCTGATAGACCACAATTACGGCACAATCGTCGGGCGAAGCATTACCAAACATGCTACTCTCGTCCCAGCTAAACTCTGCCTTGCCATTGCTCTGGCTAATCACTACCGAGCCTGCAGGAGCCAATGGACCCTCGGCCAACAACACCTTCTCTGCATCCAAGGTCACATTGGGGTAGGTGCCCTCACAGCAATTCAGCAACACCTGTCGCAAGGCAACATCCCACTCACTCATACGCACGCTCTGGCTCTTATACCCCTCACGAATCACACCCAATAGCGGACGTAGAAATTTTACACTCAATGAAAAACGCATACGTTGTGTCAACTGACCGGGCGATGCGGCATCATTATAACTTTGTGGAAGGCTGCGCATAACACTCTGACCTTTCCAATATGAACCTATTACAGTTCCCACTTTACCACTGAATCCACCAAGGATTCCCTTTTTTATTGTTCCCATACTATTTACTTTTTTAAATCGCTCTTATGACACCTGCCTAAGAGGCGACGGTTAGACTACTCGGGTTCCTCTTCTCTCATGGTCAGGAACCTCAAGATGAGCTCTTGTAGTTGCTCAATCGTTGCAACCATCTGCGAACCGTTTAACCTAAAGCAGAAGTAACACATCCGTAACTTACCAACACTGTCCGTACGCTACTGCATCGTAGAACGTTTGTAATACCCTGTTTCAGGTGTCTCTGATTTGGCAAGCATATCGGC
Organism: uncultured bacterium; assembly: GCA_947074225.1. Lineage (GTDB taxonomy): Bacteria > Bacteroidota > Bacteroidia > Bacteroidales > Paludibacteraceae > CAMTOX01. The sequence goes on along the minus strand of CAMTOX010000026.1, from coordinate 7,744 downwards.
GCCTCAACACACTTCCCTCACATTGACACTACAAAAGTAAATAGAGAGCCACAACTATTTTTCATTTTTGGTTTACTTTCATCTACTTTCCAAAAATGACTATATAAACATAGTGAAATACGATTCAAAAATGTATCTTACACTATCTAAATCTCAAAAAAATAGATGAATAATGATGGCATGGAGCTATAATAACTTTCAAATAGCCAGAATATATATCTCGAAGCATGAAACCGTGTATCAACTATCTTTTTTTACAAAGACAAGTTCAGGTAATATAATACGTACTTCATTTTCAACATGCTCTCGCTTCCAATAAATCACGAAATTGACTCTCGCACTTTTCAAAATATAATTTTTAGCTTTAAGTTCCTCCATACGCTGAAGAAAACTTTTGGAGAACTTTAATACCAAGTCACCTTTCCCATTTTTGCAACCATCGTCAGTGACATAAAGAGCATCACCACTCTTAAAAGGTTCTATTCGATACTGTTTATTAATGAAAAAGTCCAGCCACACCTCTTTATGGTTTAACTGCAAATAGAGTTCATTCTCTTCGGCATAGCGTGTATCATCAAACCGACGTATCACATGTGTTGCAGTAACACTATCTAGAGTGTTGGTATTTAAGTGTATGGTAAGATTCTGTTTGGCACGAGTCATAGCCACATAGAGCAGGCGTTTGGACTCGTCGCTGGTAGTATCCAAATTATTTATTAGCAAAAATACATTGTCAAACTCTCTCCCTTTAGCTTTATGCATAGTAGAAACAAAAATGGTTTCGCCATCCACATTGTAGAAATCTTCCAATTTTGACTCCTGAATAAAGAGTTCTAAGTCCGATCTATATTTAATCTTTGGATTTGCCATCTCAAAATCTCTAATGATGTTTTCACACACCTCAAGTTTATTGCTTTGCGCAAACTCTCTACGAAGAGATATTTTCGCACGCTCCCAATTTTGTTCGCTTATCACAAAATCGTCAGCCCGCATATTTAAGTAATAGAAAAAAGCTCTTACTTCAAGAAGATTGGTAAGAAGAAAAGCATCGTTCGTCTGTATGAGTTTCGCTTTGATATTATTCTTAAGAAGAAGACCTGCCACTTGGAGTGCTTCATCATTGGTTTTTGTTAATATACAACTGCTCCCGGTTAGTGGTGAAGCCATAACATCCTGCACTAACGGATATATTATATGTTGACTCCTATAATTTACAATCGTAATATTACCCTGCTCCTTACGAATTGCCACAACAGGAGTCTCTTTCAGACGATTAGGAATTTGCTGAAGAAAATTATTTGTGAACTCTATGAGATTAGCTCTGCTACGGTAGTTCTCTATCAATTCATATTTGATACTACTCTCAACATCAAGAAATTTTTTCAGATATTTTGAGTCGGCACCTCTAAAGGCATAGATATTTTGGTCGTCATCGCCCACCACAACCACTCTCATCTCTTCATTCTTCTCAATGAGTGTTTGTATTAAGGCAAACTCATCAGAATCCATATCTTGTGCTTCATCAATCACCAAAACTGTTTTGGTAATACGGTTAAGCTCTACCTCACCACTAGCTATTTTAGCGATGGTATCTTTGATAATATGACCCGATTTGTCCAAGTTTCCCACTCTACCTAGCAGATCAAAGCAGTAAGAATGAAAAGTCTTTATCTCTATGAATGCGGCAGCATTTCCAATAAGTTTAAACAACCGTTGCTTAAACTCGCTGGCAGCAGCACGCGAAAAAGTTACCATAAGGAGCTGTTCATGTTTCACATCCTCCATAAGTAATAACGAGGCAAGCTTATGCACCAATACTTTGGTCTTACCACTTCCAGGACCGGCAGCTACCACCACATATTTCGACTGACTATCTTTTATTATGTTCAACTGCGATGGAGAGAGTTCACCAAACAACTGTTTAAACTTTGCTGGCGTAATATTATTTTCCATCTCCTTTTGCTTGGCAACATTGAAATATTTCGACAAAAAAGCATTGTAATCCATCTGAAAATAGTCGTCCACAAACTGCAAGGCATCTCTATAGTCAACAATCATCTTTTTGGCATATTCTCCTACAATATGAATCTGCTGAATTTTGCTCTTATAGAATTGATTTAGCTTCGCATAATCATCTTTCGTATACGATTTTCTACTATTGGCTTCGGTACGTTCAATCGTTAATTGATTGTACGTCACTAAGAATCCCCCTTCAATTTTTATAGACTCAATGCGCGAGAGGTAAAAGAGGGCATCTTCAACCGTTTCAACATCTACCTCACGTTGAAATAGCAAATTACTCTTAAGGTACGCATCTTTAAGACCATTCACCGAGAACTCTACCAACACCTCGGCCTTATCGGGATTAGAGTTTTTATCCTGTTTGCTAACCTCAAACAGATGTTCAACAATAAATTTTGCAATCTCGAAACGTTTTTCCATACGCTCCAAAAATGCTTCTCTATTTTCTTGCAAAGTAACCGCGACATGATTTTTGGACCCTTCTAAATTTTTTCGCTGTATCCAATTCTTAATGGCCCAAAAGTTAAGTATATTTTTTATTCTGGCAGAGCTCACCTGTGGAACCGATGCTTCTTCTGCCGCTTCATTTAATTGTTTAATGTAAAATTGCTTCTCTTGCTCCTCAAAATGAGAAAGTAAGAAACGCTCTAAATGAGAATACTCCTCTAATATTTTTAAAGAACGATTCTTATGCTCTCCACGCTTAATGAATGCCGTCAAATCTTTAGCATCGGCTAAGATTTGCTCCTCGCGAAGCAGCGTGATAATGTTTATCACCTCCTCTTTAACAATGCCCAAATGGTCACTAATATAATCTATACGCGACTCTGCACTCTCTTCCTCCGACTCTTTTCGGCTTTTGCAAGAAAACAGTTTCTTAATAATACGTACCGCCTGTTGCTTCTGCTTACTATTGAAACGTTCCGAAACATTGATTTTTTCTATGGCCTCTTGAGCATTTTTTGCCAAAATGCTATTAGCAAAAATACGTGGCATATTTTGACCACGTTTTATTAAATTCGCATCTTCCAATGCCGCGATAGCTGTTTTTACGCGTGTTTCAATGTCTAAAACACTATCGTCCCACCCTGCCTTACGCGCTATTTCAAGGGCAGAATTTGACACTGTATTTCTAAAACGCGTAATATCCTTAATAGCTTTCCAAATCTGATTTATCTCCTTAATTGTAAGCTTAGTTTGATTAAGCAAAATGAAATGTTTACTTAAATCATCATCATTATAGAGCACATAACAATTGGCCATAACATGCTCATCCCTTCCGGCTCTTCCTGCTTCTTGTATATAGTTCTCCAAAGAATCAGAAATATCATAATGTATCACCATGCCAACATCTTTCTTATCCACACCCATTCCAAACGCAGAGGTAGCTACCATAACTTGTGTCTCGCCCAAAATGAATGAATCTTGATTGGCCGACTTCTGATCTTTTTCCATCTTTCCATGATATGCTTTGGCACAATAGCCATCGTCGACCAATCTTTTGGCAAGCCTATTGGCATTGTGAGTACGCGATACATAGATAATAGTAGGACAGTTTTTCTCCTCTATGAGCGAACGTGTTTTTTGATACTTCGTCTCATCATTTTCGTTCTCAAATACTTTATAATGTAAATTCTCTCTACCCACTTTTGCCGTAAAGAGCTGTAACTCTAAATTCAACTTATCTCTAAAGTAGTTCTGAATGTCGGCAATAACCTTCTGTTTCGCTGTTGCTGTAAAGCAAGAGATGGCTATGCGTTCATGATTCCCTTTTTTCGTTTGAATGGCATTTATAAAATCGGCAATATAGAGGTAATCTACACGGAAATCCTGACCCCAAGAGGAGAAACAGTGCGCCTCGTCAATAACAAAACGAACCACTTTACGGTTTAATATTAAATGCTCAATACTTTTAGAGCGTAACGATTCAGGAGAGATATAGAGTATAGAAGCCGAACCATTCGCAATACGTTCAAAAGCTTTTGCACGTTCAATAGGGTCTAACAAGCCATTTATGGTCACAGCTTCTACAATACCCATGCGTTCCAAATTATCTACCTGATCTTTCATGAGCGATTGCAAAGGTGAAATAACCACAGTAAGCCCTTTACAACTTTCGGCATTTAAGAGTGCCGGTACTTGAAAAGTTAAGGACTTACCCCCACCTGTTGGAAAAACGGCCAACAACGATTGGTTGCTCATAGCAGCTCTTACTGCTTTCTCTTGAAGAGGCTCATTGCCGTAACTTCTATAGGAGTCGTAACCAAAATAGCGCTTCAAACCTTTAAAGATATTCAGTTTATCATTGCAATAGTCACACCCAACTTCGCAAGGTGTATTACGCAGTTGAAACATAATACGCTCTACCATTGGAAAATTCTTCAATACCCAAGGAGGCGTAATAGAACTATCTTTCTCATGGTGAATTAACGAATGAATCAATGAGAGCGCATAAGCCAACTCAATAGGAGAATTGGTAATAAACGGTTCTAAATCAATATGAGCACATATTTGATTCCGAAAATAAGAGCGTATGGTTATAGCAATATCCTGACACTGACAGTCGTGAGAGACTATATGAAAGAATGCATGAAACTCCTTTCGCCCCCTAAGCAGCAGAAAATAGATATCTTTAAGAGCATTGGGCAGATGATTAAAGGCTGTCACCTCATCGTAAAAGAGTTCTTTTGCCTTGATGGAGTCGTTTAGCGGATTATTGGCTTCCTCAATTTGTAGCTTATCGTCTTTTAAAAGCGCATGATAGGGAGAGGTGGGAAATAAAAGAGGAGAGAGATACAAGGTATCGATGATATGACGACCCGATAAACCATTCTCCAAAATAGCCGAACCAATATACTTAATGTCATGCTTTAAAATGTTATGACCACAAATATAGTTAGAGCCTTGTATAAACAGAGAAAAATCTTTCAATGAGGCGCTATGAAACTGACTGCCATCTGTTTTTATGCCTCCAATATCGGTAATAGTTTTGCTTTGTGACTCTATTTCAGTATCTACAAAGGCAATAGAAATAGGTATATGCTTAGATAAGTAATTCATAGTGAAAGCTTACAATGGCATTTAATTTTATAAACCAGAGGTTTACAACTAAGGTTACATTTAATTACAACAAAGATACATTAATTATATTCATTTTTGTAGGTTATAAACGCCCTTTGAGCAATTATTGACCAATCAGTTGAGAAATGAAGCCGAATCACGCCTGAATCCTAAAAGAACAATAGTTAACACCTACACAAAAAAAGCCTCATCAAACCTCCCCAGAGTAACCTCCGGTTCCGTTTTGATAAGACTCTTATGGTAATAGCCGACAGTTAAGGTCGGAATCGAACCGACGATATGGGTGGCGTTACCGCAACCCCGCCTTCCTACTGGCGGCATCTCAACTATATCTATATATTTAAGCACTTTTGAAAGCCAACCAAAATGAAAGTTTCTAATTCACAAAAATAATAAGACAACATATAAATTATACACCTTTACAAAGATCAATTTAATTTATAAAATGGTTGAAAATATAATTCTTTTATTTCGAATTTAGAATTTTCAGCATTAAAAACTAAATAATACACTCCTCTTATCATAATGATAAGAGGAGTGTAGATTGATTTTATATATAACAAATTTTGTATCTATTGCACTATGATTTTTCCATATACCGATTTATTTGTTTTAGATTTAATTCTAACAATATATAACCCACTTGTCTCAAAATCTTTAATTTGAACTGGAAGATTAAATATATATTGATACTTAATACGTTCTCCAACACTATTAAATACTTCCAATAACAAACCTTCATATAATTCAGTTATAGAAAAATTAGCATTTACATTCAGTATTCCATCCTTAGAAATTGGATTAGGATACAATTCTATATAATTCATATACAATTCATTATCCCGAACTATAGGAAGCATTGTCAATTGAAGATGAATAATACTATCACAACCTTCATTAGACAAATAATGGAATATAAAATTATTATCTCCTATACTAGTAGTTTCGTCAAATATTGTATCATTATAAACGAATGGAAGTTCATTGAAACTTACCGACACTGTATCAAAATGCTCATATTCGGGAACTATCTCTAAAGATAAAGAAATAATACTATCACAATCATGAACTGATAATAAAGTATCTGAATATACACCACTCTCTCTCAATTCCATAGTTCTCCAAATATATGGAATATCCTTCTCGCATATTTGATGTGTATTAATCTCATGTATTTCATCCCTAACTTTCAAGTTTAATGAAACAATACTATCACAACCATGAACTGTATAATAAGTTTGAGTATAAACACCTGTTGTATTTATATTCAAGAAGCCATAACCATTATAAACATTATTATGACATATGGTATCATCAATGAAAGTATAAGCGGTAGGTATTACAGTAAGTTCCAATAAAATAATACTATCTAATTGTTCTGAATTTAACATCGTCCTATTAAATACATATTTCCCTGCTGTTTGTATCTCTGAAGGTGAAATATTAAATTGATTATCTACATATCCATAGCCTTGACATACAGTATCAAATAATAAAGTAGACTCAACATAATCAATTAATACATTATCTAAATGTAAATAATCAACTCCACTGGCAATTGTTGATTCAACATAGAATGCGACTTTAACATTCTGACCTATGTACTGAGACAAATTAATTTTATAATTTTTCCACGAATTTGAGATATTTGCCATAACATAAGATCCTGTTCCTACATTATTCCATTCCGTCATATTATTAACATCCCAAGTTAATCCATTATCTGTAGAAATAATTACTATAAATCTATCATCAGATTTATCATACACAACAGAACTTGAAGTACTATATAAGGCAATATCAAACGACAAAGTAGCAGACTGATCAATATTTATAGAAGGAGATACTAACCAACTATTCGTATTTGCTCCCCAAACTCCTGCTCTAACATGAGTACCATCTAAACCGTCAGAATTTGTAACTCCAGACCATGCTGTTGAATTAGCTACTAAACCACCAGCATTCACGACAGTACTCAACAAACCATTATACCTTGACCAGCACTGAGGCATAAACACTTCAAAATCTTGAAAATAAGGCATTATCATTGAACCACATAACGTAGTGACATTTACAGAGTTAGACCATTCACTTATTTCATTAGGAGAACATTGATTTTGTACTATTATTGAATAGGAAGTTGCTATCTGTAGCTTATCAATTATTATTGAGTTATTACTAATAACTGTATCTAAAATACAACTATCAGACATTAAATCTGATTGGATATCAACTTGTAGAACTTTTACTCTCCAGTTTGAACTTGACGAATGATTATCCCATTGAGCTTCAAAACTATAATCAGTTATATTATTTATATATATTTTTGAAGGTGTAACACAATTCGAACTAGACTCTATTATCACATTATCAATATAGAACTGACTATTTGCACCTGGACCAGTTTTAAACGCAATATATTGACCATCACCAGAATAATTGTTAAAAGTTACAATAATATCTTCCCATGACATTGTTTTACTACACATTATAGAATCAAGTTGAATAAAAGTAGACACATCATTAGGATCTGTCATCGCACCAACCAAAATATAATAATTAGATCGGCAGTGAGTCGTGTAGGGAAAGCGTGTAGGCTAAAGCGTATATCACTGGGCTGTGGTCAGGACTGATGAAAAAA
>CAMTOX010000025.1 GCA_947074225.1 uncultured bacterium | reverse complement strand
AAGAGTTCGTCGGGATTTGAGAAGTAGTGCGCCTGGTGCTCGGTGGTTTCACGGTTATAGATAACATCGTAAGCAATGATGTTACAACCACATAACATGGCCTCTACCAATGAGGGGTTAGTACCTCCGGCACTATGTCCGTGAATGTAGTATTTAGAGTGTACCCGCAAAGCATAGAGGGCATCTAGGTCGTAGAGCGATTCAATGATGGTGATGTTAGCGAAGTTTGAGTAACGGCGCTTCAAGTCGATACCATAGTGGTTCTTACTCCAGTTGCCAATAAATACGAGCGGCTGGGTAGAGCAGGCATAGGTTTGTAGTATCATCTCGCAGTTGTTCTCGGGCTCTATGCGGCAAATGGCAAGAGAGTAGTTCTTAGCCGTTAGACCATACCGATCTAGCCACGCCTGCTGCTGTGCCTCGCTCTGTTGTCGCAAAACATGGTCGCTGCCATAGGCTATCAACACGGTTTTCTTTTGGTATCTGTTTTTGATATAGTTCACCACCCCTTGGTTGTCGCCAATGACGATATTGGCAAAACGGAGTGCCACCTCTTCCGAGAGGCGCAAGAAGAAACGCGCAAACCAATTCCACTTGGCACGCTTCCACTCTAAACCATCGATATTGACTATTAAACGTGCACGACTGAAGAGTCGCACTATGGGAAAGAAGAGTCCGCCAGAGACCCCTAAGACCACGATGACATCGTAACCCCGCATGGCCTTGAGCAGTGAGATGCCATCGTAGAGAATACTCATCATGCCGTTTGCCGACAGGGAGATATAGCGTAAAGAGGCTCCTTTATAGCTCTTGAGCTGTGTAGGTAGATCTTTGGCACTACAGAATACGGTATATTGCACATCGGGAGAGCTATTCTCACCGATGATATTCTCTACCAATGTTTCAAAACCGCCGTAGTTTGCTGGAACACCTTGTGTCCCGATAAGTGCTACCTTCATCATAAATAATTCTCTATTTGGGTAAACATATTTAGCTCTGTATAAGCTTCTGATAATTGTTTGGCATTGACAGAGAGATGCATATAAAGTTCATTTCGTTGCATGATCTCTGAAATTTTATTTTCTAGGGTTTGCAAGTCGTATGGATTTACGGTATATCCGTTCACGCCATTGGCAACGAGTTCCGTAGGTCCTCCCACGTTAGGTACGATGGCCGGCACGCCATAGGCCATGGCTTCGAGTATGGTGAGTCCAAAGGTCTCTACCCACTCGTCGGGGTGTGAGAGCTGCAACAGGAGCTTGGCCTGACCATAGAAGGGGTGCAGGTTGCGCTGCATGGCATGCAGGGTGAGGTTGGGCACCTCACCCACCTCATGGGCAAAAGCCGATACCTCAGCCTCGCTAGCACTGAGCACCAGCACAAAGGGATAGTGAGGCAGACGCTTTGCCAAGGCCACAAACTCATAGATGCCTTTAAACTTTCGCAAGGAAGAGACCATGAGAATGGTGTCGGGCAACAGGGTGCGCTGAGCAAGGGATGCCTGAGCAGTGCGGAAATAGGCGTCGGGAAGGGCATTATAGATCACTACCCCATCGCGACAAGAGACGGCACGCTCCGCCAGATAGTGAGAGACAAAGATGGTCTTGCGGTTGCAGCGCGCATAGATGCGCCGCAACAACTTATAGAGCGCTTTGGATTGCTGCATATCTTCGTGCACATGAATGACATAGCGCTTACGCGATAGCTTACAGGCTAAGATAGCTCCAAAAGGGATGATGCTATTGATATAGTAGAGCGATTTACGCGAGCTGCAGAGGAGTCGGAAAAAGAGCTGCAGTTGTGAGCAGAGCAGCAGCAGCGCTGTAAAGGCTCCGGAGCGACACCAACGGTAACAGGTGTAGCGGTACTCCACCCCGGAAATATCGGAGAGAAAGCCCTCGCCACGGCTGGTATGTAGCTGCACCCTACTGCCACGCTGCAGGTAGTGACGCACCACCATAGCCAACACATTGGGACTTCCTGTGTAGTTATTGAGTGAATGAATGAAGACGATGGATGCTGGGTTATTCATTATGAATCTGTTTTGGCTAATGCTGCTTCTAAAAAGTGAATGGACTCCTTACGTAGGAGCTCTAACTGCTGTTGAACCATGGGGTAATCTATCTCGAGGTTGAATGTCTGAGACCGATTGTCTACAATGCGGTGACTTAAGTTCAAACGTTCCAAGAGGTGATATATTCTACTATTCTGATTCCACTGTGCCCCCACTTTAAAACGTTCAAAGGTAAAGAAGGGCACTTGAAAGTGGATAGAGAAGAGGGTGGCATGAAATGAATCGGTACATACCGCCGCTGCATGGTCTATCAGCCATAGAAATTCTCCCGGAGAGATCTCCGATAAGAGTTCAAAGTTGTGTGCGTTTGGGTTGGTATAGAAAAGATCTATGTGATAGACCTTCGCCCCAAGCTGCTCTTGTAAGGCATGGATGGCCTGAGTAGGAATATGTTCTCCTAAGAAGTAGCTTAAGATATAGGGCTCCTGCAATGCCACAGGCTGCTCCATACTTCTCCATAATGATGTGGGGAGTATGAGCGTAGGGTCTAAAGTCACCGACACCTCACGTCCCGTTAGACGTGCTATCTCTTGCGCCCCGGCAGCCTCTCGTACCGAGAGGGCATGAAAGGAGGTGGCGTAAGAGGCAATATCCTGCTCGTGCTGCTCTATCTTACTCACTCCGACACTTGGTGAGAAGGCTATCTTACGCATGGTGTCGGGAACAAAGTTCAAGAAGAAGGTGGCATCGAAGAGTTGCGGGCTCCACACCTGATCACTACCACACACCACTGCCACATATGGAGTCTCCGCCATAGCTTTCTGTAGCTGTGCCGAGCTCTTATAACATTGTGGGGTAAGGTGAAAATAGGTATCTTCAAAATCTTTGAACTTCGCTTTAACCCCTTTGCGTGCCATAGACCATTGGTAACGCTTTGGAAAGAGTGCTGCCGAGAGAGCCGGCATAAGTTCAAAGGCCTGCTGAAGCCTGTCGTAAAGGAAAGGTCGCACACGCCAACGCAAATTATGGTGAAGCTCGTCGTAGTTAAGCATCTCGACACTGTATCCACACTGCTCAATGAGCCACTGCATGGCAAAGGCCTGCAGCGTAGAGCCATAGTTGGTACCGGCTCGACGTGTCAATAAAGCTATCTCTTTAGAATCTCTTCTCTGCATCACTTCACTCTCCTTATAAGTTTACGCAATATATTGGGCATACAACGTTGCAACCAATAGTGTTTAGGTCGCAAATAGTTCTTCTGTATATAGTCGAAGCCGTGACTATTGAGTAGTGAGTAGATCTCATCTCTCAATGGCGGGCGTGGGTTGGACTCTCTTAAACGGATATCGCCATCTATGGCAACTTGTGTGTCGCAGGTGATGGCAGTGATGGTATCTTGGATTTTCGCCATCCACTGTTCCCCTATCGTGCTGTTGCACATTACCATATTAAAACCTGCTGTGCGCTGCTTAAGCAACTGCGGATAGACCTTCTCACCTCCCCAGAAGTCCGACAAGGTGATGTCGCCCACCCGTTGTGCCTGCGAGAAGTAGCAGTTAAAGCAGGACTCTCTACTGAAATAGGAGCGGTAGAAGCCAAAAGAGTAGGGCTGCATCCCGACAGGATAGTAGCGTCTCTTTCCTTGACTCTGCCAAGAGATGAAGGCTGTGGGTTGGTTAGGCTTCTTATCGCGAAACTTGAACTGCGACACCTTAGCGCCCTTCTGCTTCTGCTCCAGCCAATCAATATAGTGTGCGAAGAGCTTTGGGCTCGGCACCCCGTGACAGACTAAATCTACAGTGATGAGGTTGGGATAAGGCTTACGCAGAAAGAGCCTCAGCCCTGCCACCTGACAGGGTGTCCCCGAGAAGAGCACCGGGCAGCCACGCTTCAAGTCGGCCTGCACCTCTTGATAGGCACTCCCCATGTGACTCTGCACATATTTAGAGCCTTTCAGTTGAGGCAGCTCCTCTACACTATCTATACGCTTGTGATATGCCTCGAGCTTACTATCTCGCCATGCCACGCCATAGACCACGCCCTCCTGTAGAAGCACTTGCTCTGCCAGACGTGCAAAGAGTCCTCCGCTAGTGCTCTGCGCCACCTGCTGTGGCTCCCTACTCCATGCTGCCATCACCTCTGCCACCTGCCGATGCATCAGTGGCTTCACCACCTCAACATATTCTGAACATACCTGCTGGCAAAGGTCGCAACCAATGCACTTCTGGGCATCTATCTGCGGGAAGAGAAACCCTTCGGCATTGGCATGCATAGCTATTGCCGATGTAGGGCAGATAGCCATACAAGCGGTACATCCGTAGCAGTTAGAACTAATTTTTATCATCGCACAGGTGATTATTCATTTGAAAATAGCGTATGGTGGTAAAGAGCATCATAATGCCCCACCAGAGGTAGACACTGCGTAATTCGGCCATGAGCAGCACCACAAATATCAACGACTCTAAAGAGCATATTCGGCGAATACAGACAGCATATACAAAGAGCAGAGCAAGGAGATAGGCCACAAAACCATAGTCGGTCATGCCTCCTACCATGCGTTTACGGTCCCAAATATCGTTATTTTTTCCTGTATCTACACCATGACCTATCCAAGTTTCTCGTTTAGAGAGGTCAAAATGGTTCAATGTATATACATAAGGCAGTACCCGTGCCGAGGCATTTAGGTCGGCTTTAGAGATCTTTTCCTCATCTAAAGTGAGTGCTGCCTCGAAAGTATTCTTAGCGCGCTGCAGGGGCAGATAAGGAATATAGGGTATGGCAAAATAGAAGAGCACCACCAAAGGGAGTGCATATATGGCATATCTGCGTCTCACAAAATAGAGCGCTAATATAGCTAATGCTACTATGGCAGTACCACTGCCCATGGTAATCATAGACCATAGCCAAGCTATCGATACCCACTTGGACCTTTGAAAAAGGGTCTTTATGGTGACATTACCCTTACCCCACTGCAGTTCGTACATACGTAGCAGAGCCAAATAGAGCACTACCAAGATACGCGCAGAGTGCGACTGCTCAATAGATAGTGCATTGGCAGTAAGGATGCCACGCTCATCGCAATAGTGCATATTGATAAGATCAAAAGGTGCTATACCAATAATCTTAAAGAACTGCTGAATTAGTAATACTATGGTATAGGCATAGATAATACCTTTAAGCAGATGCACAAACTGCTCTATTGTAAAGGCATGCTCTTTATAAACCAGGTTATAGTAGGTTATAAACATAAACACATAGGCAAAGATATAACCCACAGCTCCTAAACGAAAGGAGTCTATATTATAGAGTGCCGAGCAGAGCACCATGGCAAAATAGGCCATTCCAAAGTAGAATGCTTTGGAAAGTTTTGGACTACGCAGCAAAAAGATTACCGGCATGAGCAGTAGCACCGCAAATTTAATACTACTTACCGTAACACCTTCTAAAGGAACATACTGCACACACATCAACACAATTAAGGCAGAAGCAATAAAGGTATTGGTGAATAGCTTACTAGGCTTCAATAGCGGTTCATTATATATATCACATAAAATCAACATACTAAAACACCCTCACTTATTTTATGGATTGTTTAATTAAACTAATAAAATCGTTCAAATCGTGTTTCAAGAACAGCAGCGTCAACCCTAAATAGGTTGCCACAAACAGGAGTACCCCCACCAGAAGCTGGAGCCATAGCAGAGCTATAAAAGAGAGCACTATATATGCTATTCCAAAAGCAACACCTGCAATAGATATAAAAGGAAGTATAGAGCGCAAGAACTGCTTCATAGAGATTGGAATAACCTTATTGAAATAGATTAAATAAAAGAATAGTACAATAATTGTCGAAACCAACTGTCCCACACAGATATAATATAGACCAAAGCGATAGGTGATAGCTAAGATGGCTAATCCCATCACAATTTTTATAATCTGAAGGTACATCACATAGTTCGATTTTCCTTTAACATTCAAGACATTGGTGATTAAAGGATATAGTGGCCAGATGGCTAAAGCTAAGGATAATATTTGCAGAGGCACTACGGCATCTATCCACTTATCGGTAAGTAGTAGCACTATTAATGGTTTAGCCACCAATAGTATTAGCACCATCACCATAAAGCTTAGCCATACCACAAGGCGTATCACTTTCATGACACTCTCTTTAAGCTGCTGCAGATCGTCCTGCATAACGCTAAAGATGGGCAAAGTAACACGCTGAATAATAAATACCATATTGGTTACCGGGAAAGAGGCAAATTGGTTGGCTCTGGAGTATAACCCTAATGCTACAGGTGTTAAGAGTTTACCCACTAACAAGGTATACATATTTTGATTTATCACCACAATCACCTCCGAGATGAGTAGTTTGGAACCAAACCCGAATAGCTCTTTGAATGACTGCTTAGAGAAAGGCTGTGTAGGATACCAACGTTCTACCACCCATAAGAGGAGTGTGCGTAGTGTAGTGCTTAACATCATCTGTAGCACTAGTGCCCAAATACCCCAACCGCTATATGCTGCCCACAAGGCAACACCCCCCGAGAGCAGTGCTGTGGTAATAGATACTTTAGCCTGCTTCTTAAAATCAATCTTTATGGTTAATTTCACCTGCTGAATTGCTCCTATGGAACCTATCAATACGGTAAAACTTAAGACACGGGTCACAGGTATCAACAGAGGCTCGTTATAGAAGGAGGCTATCCAGGGTGCAGAGAAGTAAAAGAGTGCTGTAATGAGTGCACCAATGAGAATATTGAAATAAAAGACCGTTGAGACATCGCTCTCTGTACGGTTTAATTTACGTATAAGTGCCGTAGAGAATCCACTATCGACAATGGCGCTACATAAGGCAAAGAAGATACTCAACATCGCTATTAAGCCATAATCTTCGGGAGTCAAGATACGTGCTATAAGGATTCCTAACACCAGGGTGATTCCTTGTGCCGAAAATCTCTCTATAGCGCTCCATAATACTCCTTTGGCAGCCTTTTGACTTAATGAACGTTTCTCCATAAATAATCTTGAACTGGTCTACACTTCTGTTTTTCTAAAAGCCGACAAAGATAAAACAATCATTCCATCTATTCAGTGCTTCATAGCTTATGATTCTTTATTTTTTTACAAACAAATGAATTTATAGTTTAATAATGAATGGAACAACGCTTTTTAAAGATGCAAGAAGAGTAAATATCAAAACAAAAGAGTGGCGACAAATAGGATATTAAATCCATATTTATCGCCACTCTTATATTTTATTAGAGTCTAATTAGATAGACTCCGATGAATCACTTAGTGATTTCACTAGCGTTCAGATTAGAAACGGTAACGAATACCTAAAGCTACGCCATAGAAGTTACCCCAGTGTCCATTGTTAAAACCAAGAACATTAATCATTGGACGGTAGTCTAAGCTTAAGTTCAATGGAATGTTGAATTGATATTCAACACCTATTTGTCCACCTACACTTACTGCAAAGTAACCTTTATCATCATTTCCATGAGGAAAATCAAAACCTACACCTGCACTTGGTCCCACGTACCAGTTCCATCCACCTTGAATAGGGAAAATCCAGTCGTAAGCACACGCTGCGTGAATACCATTAAAACCCCATAGTCCGGCAGCAATGTCAAGCATGTTGCTTTGTCCACCAATAGATTGTTGATAAGAAAAATCAACACCATAACCTAAGGTTCCACCAATAGCGCGAGGTTGCGCATTTGCCGATACACAGATACCTAATACAAGTACTGCTGCAATTAAAAAACGTTTCATAATTGTTTTGTGTTAAAAATAATAGATTAATTAAATAATGCTTCATATAATGATATAGTATCATATTACTTAATAAATGAGAGGAAACCTCCTCAAACGTAACATTAAAATCTAAAATAATTTGGTGTAAAAATAATCATAGCTTCTTTTGGTTCTTTAGAACCTATACCTCAAACCAAGGGTAAATCCATAAAAATGAGCCCAATAACTATCGTTAAAACCTAGAACATTTACTAGAGGCCGATAGTCCAAACTCATATTAAAAGGGATATTAAAGTTATATTCAATACCCAGCAATGCGCCGATACTCACGTTCGGGAAGCTATTTTTAAAATCAAATCCTACTCCAATACCAGGGCCGACGTACCAATTCCAACCACCGTTAATGTTAAATATCCAGTCGTATGTACATACAGCAAGGACAGTATTAAAACCATTTAGACCTATCGAAAGGTCAATCATATTATTTGGACTTACCACAGTGTTTTGGTAAGAGAAGTCTATGCCATAACCCACATTAGCACCTATGGCACGTGGTTGGGCATTTACTGCGGCTACTATGCCACAAAAAAATAGTAAACCAATAAAGATTCGTTTCATAATTAATAGAATTAAGTAATGAATGATATATTAAATGATATACTATTTACAAATATCGGGCAAAAGCAAATAAAAAAATCTTACCGTATAAAAATCACTTCTTTTTGGGATAACGAAATCCACTGTAAAGATCAATAAAAATAGACAGTGTAAGAGCTATTACCCAACTATTCTTCTGTTCCCACATTAGATATACCCCTCCAGCCAATATTACTACACCAATAATAGAGATAAGGTTTAAACGACGCACTCTAAAGTCTTGCGATTGAGGGAGCATAAAAAGACGAGACACAGCATAAAAAAAGGCCCCTACAGAAAAGATAATAGTTGCCCACTCTGGCATAGAGAGCCATAGCAATGCGCCAGCAATCAGAAGAAGGTATCCTAAAATGAGGGTAATATATAAGATGTTTTTTTTCATATAAATGTAAAGATTGAGTCTTTATCTGTAAAAGACAGGACTCTTGGGAGTAATTTATAATTTGAAATAAGAGAAAATGAACGCACAAAATATTCTACTACTTTGAGTGAATTCAAGAATAACGGATGCAAAAGTACACATATTTTTTTAGATTTGTACGTTTCAAGCCTTATTCTCTTAATTAAAGAGTAGGTTTGCAAGATATTTCCTATCTTTGTAAACTTATTTATAGAGTAAAAAATTATGCGCATAGATATTATAACAGTATTACCTGAATTGTTGGAAAGTCCCTTTAATCATTCCATATTAAAAAGGGCTCAAGAGAAGGGGTTAGTGGAAATACATGTTCACAATTTACGCGACTATTCTACCGATAAACGCCACAGAAGAGTAGATGATTATGCTTTTGGTTTTAGTGCTGGCATGGTAATGCAGGTAGAACCTATCTTCCGTTGTATTGAACAACTTAAGTCAGAGCGCCACTACGATGAGGTTATTTTTACCTCACCCGATGGAGAACAATTCTCTCAACCTATGGCTAACCGACTCTCTATGTCGGGAAATCTCATCATTCTTTGTGGACACTATAAAGGAGTAGACTACCGAGTACGCGAACATCTCATCACAAAAGAGATCTCTATTGGCGATTATGTATTAACTGGCGGGGAACTTGCAGCAGCAGTCATTAGCGACGCTATAGTACGATTAATTCCTGGAGCAATCGGCGATGAGCAATCGGCCCTCTCCGACTCTTTTCAAGATAATCTTTTGGCAGCACCCATATATACACGTCCGGCGGAGTTTAACGGATGGAAGGTACCCGACATATTACTATCGGGACATGAACGTAAAGTAGCTGAGTGGGAACATGAACAGGCATTAGAACGTACTCGCCAATTAAGGCCTTATCTTTTGGACGATGAAGAGTAAGCAAACTCTTTGGATGAAACAGTGTGAGAACGACTATTATTTGATGCGTTATGGAGTTTTATAAAATAGAAAAGAAAGTGGCACGTGCCATCTTTGAATTTGATATGATAAACGATGGCGACAGAGTGCTCATCGGATTATCGGGGGGTAAAGACTCCTTAGCTTTAGTAGAACTATTAGGAGCAAGACAAAAGATATACAAACCTAAATTCACCGTTCTGGCAGCGCACATCTCTTTAGAGAATATGCCTTATCAGTCTGATTTAGAATACCTTGATATGTTCTGCAAACAACATGGTGTAGAATTTATACATGGCACATCGGCTTTTGATCCTGAAGCACGCGACAAACGTAAATCGACCTGCTTTTTATGTTCGTGGACAAGGCGTAAAAGGCTTTTTGAACTAGCCGATGAATATAAATGCAATAAAATTGCCTTAGGACATCATCAAGACGACATTCTTGAGACCTTATTGATGAACCAAATATTTCAAGGATCGTTTGCTACTATGCCACCAAAATTAAAGATGGATAAGTTCGACATGACCATTATTCGTCCTATGGCACTTCTGCAAGAAAAGGAGCTCATAGAGCTGGCAGAGGAGCGGAAATATAAGAAACAGATTAAGAATTGTCCTTACGAAAAGGAGTCTAACCGTGCCGATGTAAAGAAAATTCTTAAAGAGATGGAGAAACTTAACCCACATGCTAAACAGAGCCTATGGGGAAGTATGCGAAATATTCAGTCGCAATATCTCCCGGAATAAATTAACTATAACTAGAGATTCACATACAGTGCTTTGACACAACAGTTGCCACAGAGCACTTTAAAACTACTTATTATGTTAACACTTAAGTTTATAACAGAGAATCGCGATGAGGTGATTCGTCGTTTAGAGAAGAAGCATTTTCCAAATGCTGCCGATGTAATAGCGCAAGTTATTACGTTAGATATTCAACGTCGTGCTACGCAAAGAGAGTTGGACGATATGTTAGCTCAGATGAACCAACTTTCTAAGTCTATTGGCGCTCTCATGCAAAGTGGTAAACGCGAGGAGGCCGACGAGGCTAAAAAGGCTGTTGCCAACTATAAAGAACAGAGTAAAGAGCTATCGGCTAAGCTAGAACAGTTGGAAAGCGACATTCGCTTACAGCTTCTACAAATACCTAACCTTCCTGCCGACTCTGTGCCTGAAGGTAAATGCGCCGAAGATAATGTCGTTGAAAGAACTGGTGGCGACACACCTAAATTTGATTTCGAAGCTCTTCCTCACTGGGAATTAGCAAAGAAATATGACTTAATAGATTTTGAACTTGGCGTAAAGATTACCGGAGCAGGATTCCCTGTTTATAAGGGTAAAGGAGCACGTTTACAACGTGCCTTAATAAATTTCTTCTTAGATCAAGCCACAGAGGCCGGCTATCGCGAAATCATACCTCCTACCATGGTCAATGAGGCCTCTGGTATGGGCACCGGACAGTTACCAGATAAAGAGGGACAAATGTACTATGTCAATGCCGACGACCTATACTTAATCCCTACGGCAGAGGTTCCGGTAACAAATATCTACAGAGATGTTATCTTACAAGAAAAAGATCTACCTATTAT
>CAMTOX010000024.1 GCA_947074225.1 uncultured bacterium | reverse complement strand
ATACGAGATTTCTGAATGTGACTGGAGTTCAGACGTGTGCGCTTCCGATCTTAAAACACAACTCACAAAAGCACAATTTACCTATAAGTTTTACCACTCTCACACAACCTCATGCAACTTCCTTAAATAAAACAATCCCCCCAAAAAAGAGCAAAACAATTATCTTTATAAAATACGTATCGTATAACACCCTATCTGTTCAAAATATAAACTAACAGCAAGTAGTAATGCTTAGAACTGATCAAAATTTTGCTACATTTGTCTGATTAACTAGAAGTTACAAGAATTTGGTATATGATAATAACTTTCAGTTTTAATACCACACTTACAAATTGTAATTAATATATACACACTTATGGTTATATTAAAAAACCAATAAAAAAAACATAACACACTATATATAAGAACATAAGAACACAAACAAGTTATTCAAAACAGGATATACTGTAATAAATATTAACGCATAGACATGTATATTATAACTTAATCACAATAATTGGCATATAATTTGAAGAAAAACAAACCGTTACCTATTTAATCTAAACTGTGAATTAATAATCACACTGCATGAAAAATATTTTGCTTATCGGCACAGCCACTCCAATGCGCAATATGTTGGAACAAGAGCTTATAGCCAATCGATACCATGTCATGGTTATAGATAACGGCAAGAAAACCAAAGAAGAATACAATGGCAAATTAATGCAACACACAGGCGATTTACCTACAATCTCTCAAATCGCTAATTGTTCTGCAAATAATGATATTGCCATTATAACACTACAACCAATTAACAACACAGAAAATCCTTACGATGAAATCATAGAGCGTTATACCACTATTATTAAAGGCTTAGATAATAGTTCTATAAAACGAATTATTATTGTAGGAGGTGGTGGTGAACTACTCATGAAAAATGGCGAACCACTTATGCTTTCAAAGCATTTTTCACCATTATCTATACCCTATTTCAAAGCCATGACCACCATCTATAATCGTTTAAAAGAATGGCACACCACATTTGATTGGCTCTTTATGGTACCACCAGAAATAATTATAAAAGGATTTAGAACAAAACAAATAAGGTATAGCGAAACAGAAATATTGGCTTCAGAAAATGGTTTTAGCATAATCTCTATGGAAGATTTTGCCTATGCCCTTAGAAAAGAAATCTCACTCAACAGTTACAAAAATACCCTTATACATACGGCCTATTAATGTGTAATATTATACACCTAGAATAACACTTCATGTTTTTTTTGTTTTTATATTTGTGAAAGCCTACTCTTGAAAAAATAAGAGTGGGCTTTTAATCTATAAGTAGCAAAAAAGAAAAAGAAATATTTTTATAGACCATATTTCGATATTTTCAAGAGAATTCAGTAACTTTGCAACTCTTTCTTTCTACCTAAGAAAGAATCTAAAAGCAGAAACGTATATGGTTTAGCTTTTGAAGTTTAAGGATTTAATTTACTATAGTAACGTATAGAAATAATGTCATTACCGACATATATACTTACTATTTGTAATTAAATATTTTATTCAACAACCGATATTCGGCTATTGAAATAGCACATTTCAGAGCATACCATACTGCATTTCTCTTATAGAGATACTCTTTAGTATTTAGAAAGTTATTACCAAAAAATTAATACATCACAAATAATTATGGGAAGAGCATTTGAATACCGCAAGGCTAGAAAAATGAAACGTTGGGGCAATATGGCCCGTGTGTTCACTAAATTAGGTAAGGAAATTACCATTGCTGTTAAAGCTGGTGGTGGCGATCCAGACACTAATCCACGTTTACGTGCATTGGTAGCTACAGCAAAAAAAGAGAACATGCCCAAAGAAAATGTCGAAAGAGCTATCAAAAAAGCAACTTCAAAAGATTTCACCGACTACAAGGAGATGAACTATGAAGGATACGGTCCTAACGGAATTGCTATCTTCGTAGAAACAGCTACCGATAACACTACACGTACAGTAGCAAATGTGCGTAGCTATTTCAATAAATGCGGAGGTTCTTTAGGAACTAGTGGTAGCTTAGAGTTCCTTTTCGATCACAAATGTATGTTCCGCATTACAGCAAAAGAGGGCATCTCTTTAGAAGATTTAGAACTTGAATTAATTGACTTTGGCGTTGACGAACTTATTGAGGACGAAGGCGAAATTGTACTTTACGGTGAGTTTGCACAAAATTCAGCTATACAAAAATATTTAGAGGAGAACGGCTTTGAAATTACTTCATCAGAATTCTTACGTATACCTAACGATGTAAAAACATTGAACGAAGAACAAATGGCGGCAGTAAACAAACTTATCGAAAAGATTGAAGAAGATGAGGATGTTCAAAACGTATTCCACAACATGGCAGAACCTGAAGAGTAACAATCGGAGGGACTATAAAAATACACCTATTAGAAGTCACCTCAAAAAGGGTGACTTTTAATTTATATAAATACACATAAGCGCTATACAATGAAACTTCCATTCACAAAAATGCATGGAGCCGGCAATGATTATATATACATTGATGGATTCAACTATAAGATTAACAAGCCAGACAACCTCGCCATAAAACTTAGCGATAGGCACTTCGGCATAGGAGCCGATGGTATAGTTATTATTCACCCATCAACTGTGGCCGATTGCAGAATGCAGATGTTCAATGCCGATGGTAGTGAGGGTATGATGTGTGGCAATGCTATACGCTGTGTGGGAAAATGGATGTTCGAACATAAACAGATAGAGAAAGAGCATTTAACTGTTGAAACTTTAAGTGGAATAAAGACTCTACAGTTAAATATTGAACAAAATAAAGTGGTTAGTGCTAGTGTGGACATGGGAAAAGTAAGCTTTAAATGTAGCGATATACCGGTGGATATTATGATGAACGAAATGGTAGAGCAATATCTCATGGTCGACAATAATGAATATCAATTCACTGCACTATCTGTTGGAAATCCACACGCTGTTATTTTTAAATATAACATTGAGGAGATAGAACTTGAGAAGATAGGCCCCAAATTTGAACATCACCCTATATTTCCTCAACGCATAAATACTGAGTTTGTCGAGATAATAAACAAGAATGAAATAAAGATGCGTGTATGGGAACGGGGTTCGGGTGAAACTTGGGCTTGTGGCACTGGAGCATGTGCTGCGGTGGCAGCAGCAATAAAGAGCAACAGACTTCAAGCCGATACACCAATAACAGTACACCTTAAAGGAGGAGATTTAGTAATTAAAGTCGACAAAGAGTGGAATGTAAATATGCTTGGTAATGCCGTTGAGGTATTTGAAGGCGAAATAGAAATATATAACGATTAACGATATGACACAGAAAATAAATCATAACTATAAGAAACTTGAAGAGAATTACCTCTTCACAGAGATTGCTAAACGCACTTCTGACTATATGGAGGCGCACCCAAATGAGAAAATCATTAAATTGGGAATTGGCGATGTTACACGACCATTGGCACATAAAGCAGTCGATGCCATGATTGAATCTCTTCAAGAACTAAAAAAAGGAGACTCCTTTAGAGGATACGGCCCTGAATTAGGATATGGATTCGCTAAACAAGCAGTAATAGACTATCTTGGACAATATGGTGTAGAACTCCATGCCGATGACATCACTATTGGCGATGGTATTGGTAGCGACATCTCTAATATTACCGACCTTTTTCATAAAGGGGTAAATAAGGTTCTACTTCCAGATCCCGTTTATCCTTTATACAAAGCCACCTCTTTAATGGATGGTCAGGAAATTATCTATTTAGAGTGTAATGAAGCAAACAACTTTTTGCCCGCTCCTCCCGATTTTGCCTCAGACATGATCTATCTTTGCTCGCCAAACAACCCTACCGGAGCGGCCTTCAACTTTAATCAGCTACAGGCATGGGTAGATTACGCCAATAAGCATAATGCCGTAATACTATACGATGCTGCTTACGAACGTTTCATTAGCGACCAAGACAAGCCACACTCTATTTTCCAGATTCCAGGAGCACGCACTTGTGCTATAGAGTTCTGTAGTCTCTCTAAAACTGCGGGATTCACCAGCGTACGTGCAGGCTATACTATTGTACCGCAAGAGTTGGAACGTGAAGGAATGAAACTAAATCGCATGTGGCAACAGCGTCAGACCACAAAATATAATGGAGCACCTTATCATGTACAACGAGGTCTTGAGGCTGCATTATCGCCTGAGGGAATCAAACAAGCCGATGAAAACATTGCTTACTATAAAAAGAATGTAAAACTCATTACCGATGTACTCGACGAAAAAGGTATCTATTATACCGGCGGACACAATTCGCCTTATATATGGTTTAAATGTCCACACGGCATGAACTCTTGGGAATTCTTTGACTATATGCTCGACACCATCCATGTAGTTGGAACACCTGGAGTTGGATTTGGACACTTTGGAGAAGGATTCTTCAGACTCACCTCATTCAATACATACGAAGCTACTAAAGAAGCTATGGAACGCATGCGAACCATTCTTTAGTACAATTAAATACTGTACACAAAAAATTAAGGCCTCATAGAATAATTAATTCTGTGAGGCCTTAAATATTTATATCATTTATATTACACTATTATAGGTGACAAAATATAAACCCAAAGTAAAGTCTTGGGCCGGTAACAAAGTCATCTTGTATATTAGTAACATTCATTAAATAGTCCATTTTCAAAAGCAGATTCAAACGACGGGTAGCTTTAAACTCCACTCCTATAAATGGATCGACAGCCATAAAACCATAAGAGCGGTAAGAAACACTTTCATTCTCCACGATATAATCGTCGGGGGTAGGATTCAAAAGTAATAAATTTTTAGCATTACCACCACCAATAGTCACTCCGAAGAAGGGTATAAAACGTCCAACCTTAAAGGCCACATCGTTTAAAAGACCACCCCAACCAAGACGCGATGAACTTTTATTCTCGCCAAATGTCAAAGTAGATACATAACCTTCAGTACCTACACGCCAGTAGTTACCAAAATGAAAACGTATTGAACCCCCAATACCAGTAGTAATACCTTTGGGAGTAATTTGTTGAATTACATTTCCGGAATTCCCATATACATTAAAGGTTTGACCTTGTACATAACCGATATGCAACTGCATACCACCGGAATAACCATTGAATGCCAATGGGTGCTTTTTGATTACTGGTTCTACTTCATTCTCTTGACTAAAAACAGTAGAACTAATACATAAAAAAAAGAGCGATAAGAATAATGATAGCTTCATGAAATAATTATGAATTCGTTTTTTGGGTTTTGCAAAGATATAATGAAAAAATTCTTTATACAACAGAACAAGATGAATAGATCTCAAGAAGCATAACATCTATATAAGAAGACAAAAAAGGGTTACTTCATAAGAATAGTAACCAAAAAATGATTAATTTTGAAACCTTATTAATACAAAATCATTATGTTAGACTTTTTAAACCAATATCACCTCACAGGTATTGCTGTAGGAGCAGCAACCTTTCTAATCATCGGACTATTTCACCCACTGGTTATCAAAGCAGAATACCACTTAGGAGTTCGTAGTTGGTGGATTTTTCTTATAGCAGGAATCCTTTTCATTATAGCATCACTATTAGTTAAAGAAATGGTATATTCAATACTATTGGCCGTCATTGGTTTCTCTTCTTTTTGGAGCATATTAGAGGTCTTTGAACAACGCAAAAGAGTTGAAAAGGGATGGTTTCCATCAAAAAAAGATAAAAAATAAGTTTAAAAATAGTCCTTTCCTACTCATTCCAGCGTATATATTATATAATGAGAACCTTTTTATTGATTTTTTTCGCACACCTCGCACTTTTTTTATCGGCACAGAAACAGAGTGTCTGCGAGTCGTCACATGCCTTACCAAACAGCGAATCGTTCCTTTGTGCATCCTTTATAGAAGAGCAAACAACTCTTTTCTTATCGTCCGACTCAGATCAAGCCATCATAGAGTATCTACACTACAAGCATCTATACGACTCACTATTCACAGCCTACTGCACACAATATGCACTACCAGAGGAGTTCAAGCTTATTCCTTTAGCATTAACACATATGCAAAACATTGCCAGTACTCCGCATAAGGCAGGAATTTGGGCACTCTCGCCATTGGTAGCAACACGTAATGGACTACGCATAGATCAATATTACGACCAACGTTACGACATAGAATTGTCCACAAAAGTGGCATTTGAATATCTGAATCAGCTCTATAGTTTCTACAACAACAACTACTGGCTTACCATCTTGGCCTTCATCAATAGCCCATTAGAACTACAGCAATTTCAGAGTACATTAAATCATAACGATTCATTCCCTACGGCATTGTATCACTCCTCACTCAATAAGAAAGAGGTGATTTCAAACTTAATAACATTTGCCTATTTAGATAACTACTACCCTACTGAACCATCCAATACAGAACTGCCTAAGCCAACAGTCATTGAAGATACCCTTGCACTAACGGTATTTTGCAACCACCTCAAGATGACCTCGCAACAGTTTTTTACTCAAAATCCAGCTGTCTGTAGCAAATCAGAATATCTATATCCAAACTACCGTCTCTATATTTCGGCAGAACAGCAACTGCTTTATCTCTCATCTCTTTCACAAATGAGGACAGAAACTAAAGAGGCTCTTGCCATAGCTTTAGCTAAACAATTGGAAAAAGAGAAACAACTTGCCGCTATTTCCGAACCCATTATATACCGAGTTAAGTCGGGCGACACATTAGGTCATATTGCACAACGCCATAATGTTACGGTGGCCCAAATAAAACGGTGGAACAATCTAAAATCGGATATGCTGCAAATTGGACAACGTTTAAAAATTGAACGCCCCTAAGACTCATGAAATCAAGAAATATATTACTTTTCATCCTCGCTTGTATTGCTCTATTAGCACTGCTGAGTTGGTCTATTCCCAACGGACGTATTGCACTGGGCAGTTATACACTACGTTTTCCCACCATTGCCGATATTTTAGATCTCAATATCCCTGCCGACTCTACTCCTACTCAGGAGTACCATGCCGAGGAGTTAATTCGCAAACATTTGGCACAAAAGCAGCTCGACAAGGCGCAACAGTTGGCATATAAAATCACCCATCACCCCACTGCCATTGCGGTTCCCAATGATAGTTTGGGCTATTTTGATAACTTCTTTGCCTCTTTGCAAGAAGCTCAAACGCGCCCAATGCGCATAGCCCATTTTGGCGATTCCCAAATTGAGGAGGACCGTATTTCGGGCATCTTGCGCGAGAAGTTCCAATCGGAATATGGAGGAAATGGTGTCGGACTAGTTCCAGCCATACAAACCGTACACACTACAGCCATTCGTCAGAGCTGTAATACCGATATGCGACGCTACCTCATCTATGGTCCGGCAAACTACCGACACCCGGAAAATCTATATGGAGTATTAGGACATATGGCACAACTTAAAGGGAAAGCAACTTGGCAATTTAGAGCTGCCGGAATGAAACGTACACAACCTGGCACAAAACACTATTCCCAAGCAACACTCATGATTGGGCAACCTACAACACCGGTAACACTGTATGCCTCAAGGGGCGACTATTTCACAGATACTTTGAAAGTAGACACAACACAACAAGAGCTAACCTTCTTAACACTTCATCTCCAAGGATATGGTGCCGAAGCTAACATTACAGCAGAAGGCAATGCCAACATATATGGTATCTTATTAGATGGTACTACTGGAGTAAGTTTAGACAATATACCCATGCGTGGATCGTCGGGCACAGTATTTACTGCCATAGAGTCTTCTACACTGAAACCCTACTTTAATAAATACCATATCCCACTCATTATTTTACAATATGGAGGTAACACAGTACCCTACCTAAAAGGTAAAACAAGTATTGCAAACTATTGCGCCGGTATGGCACGACAGATACGATATCTACAACGCATATCGCCCAAAAGTGTCATTCTATTTGTGGGTCCTTCAGATATGTGTACCACCATGGATGGTGAAATTGTCTCTTATCCGGAACTTCCTGCCATTGTAGAAGCACTTAAAGCTTGTTGTCTTGAGAATGGTGCTGCCTATTGGGACTTATATCAGGCCATGGGAGGCAAAGGCTCCATGGTAAATTGGGTCAACGTAAACCCACCTTTGGCAGGAGCAGACTATGTTCACTTCACACCTCGTGGGGCAGAATATACAGCACAAATGCTCTATGAATCGCTCATGAGTTTCTATCCCTATTATCAACATCGTACAGAACAATGAAAAAATATATAGTCATTTTACTACTCTTTCCTTTAACTCTTTGCGCACAACCACTGCTCAAGGAGTTACCGGCATATCCTTTTATAGACTACTCTAAAAATAAACTTTTGTTTCCCGGAGGCCACGACTTGCAAAGTGCCTTCTATCAGAAACTAGACTCTCTCATTCTCTTTGCCCAAGGCAATATTAACATTGTTCATATTGGAGGCTCACATGTTCAAGCCGACCTATTTTCAAACCGCATGCGCCAAAACCTCATCCATATGCTACCCGCTTTGGATGCCGACCGCGGAACACTATTTCCATACCGTGTGGCACGTACCAATAACCCTTCAAACTATTTGGTGAGCTACCAAGGTAAATGGGAAAAGAACCAGAATTCTAAATACAAAACAGATATTCCATTAGGTATTACCGGATGGGCTGTCGTAACAGACGACCCGCAAGCACACATAAAAATTAAACTTAACAGAGATAGTTCACAATTTTGGCAATACAATCAAATAAAACTCATTGCCACCTCAACCATAGACTCCATCATGCCATTGGCAGTAATTCATGGCGATACAATAACACCCACATATAGCAAAACAGAGCACTGCTATCTCTTCCAAACAGAGCAATCTACAGACTCTGTACTCTTTCTGTTTCCACAACCGGTATCGGGGAGCACTCTCTATAACATTAGTGCCATAATACCTCAAAACACACGTCGTGGAATCACCTACCACTCCTTAGGGGTAAATGGGGCCTCGGTACCGGCATGGTTACGCTGCGAGAATTTTCAAACTGAACTAGCACACATAACCCCCGACTTGGTCATATTAGGTATTGGCATTAACGATGCCAACGTACCCTATGGCAAGTTTAACCAACAGAACTTTATAAACAACTATAAGGTGCTTATTGAACGTATTAGAGTGGTGGCACCAAACGCTACATTTCTCTTTATAACCAATAACGATGCCTACTACCGTTTAGGCCGCAATAATAGAATACCCAACAAAAATGGTAAATTTGTTCAGCAAAGCATGCATCAATTGGCAAAAGAGTATGGTGCTGCACTATGGGATTTATATGACATTATGGGAGGATTAGGCAGCATGCAACGCTGGCAGAACCACTCATTGGCCAATGCCGATAAAATTCATTTTACACAACAGGGATATTTCTTATTGGGCGATATGCTTTACAATGCGCTCATAACCGACTATCTCTATCAATATTGAACCTTTTAACCCCATCATAATTGTGTTAACCAATATCGTAACAGGCTTTTTAGAGCCCATTATACCTTTTCTAACCAAGACGTTTGCTTTCAATGCCGACTCACCCTTACTCTTTACCCAGTTTTACTTCTGGGCCTTCTTTGCGGTGGTCTACTTCTTCTTTACCTTCTTCAAAAGTAAACGTCTTTTGCGCAACACTTTTCTCTTTTTCGTAAGTCTTTTCTTTTACTATAAAACCAGTGGACTCTTTGTTCTAATTTTGCTATTCTCCACTTGTTCAGACTTCTTCATTGCCAAATGGATCGACGCCAGTTCTAAAGAGTGGCGCCGTCGGGCTTTTATGATTTTGAGCGTATGCATAAATCTCTTTGTACTGGCCTACTTTAAATATGCCTATTTCTTTACCGACCTTATAAACGAACTCTTAGGTTTGCAAATAGAGATTTACGACATCTTTGCCGCTGCCGGTAATGCCATTGCCGGAGCACCACGCTTTAATGTCGATCAAATTATTCTACCCGTAGGTATCTCCTTCTACACCTTCCAAACCATTAGCTACTCGGTCGATGTTTACCGTCGTCGCATCAAGCCGGTAACCAACATACTCGATTTTGGCTTCTACGTGAGCTTCTTCCCACAGCTTGTAGCAGGACCTATTGTACGTGCCGGAGAGTTTATTTCCCAACTCTACAAACCCTTCTTCTTAGGTCGACGACAAATGGGAATAGCAGTATTCTGGATTTTAAATGGCTTGGCAAAAAAGATTATTATTGGCGACTACTTAGCCGTAAACTTCATAGATCGTATTTTTGACAATCCCCTACTATTCTCAGGGTTTGAAAATTTTATGGCACTATTTCTCTATTCTTTGCAAGTCTATGCCGACTTCTCCGGATATACCGACATTGCTATTGGCGTTGCCATGCTCATGGGATTCTATCTACCCAAGAACTTTAACTCTCCCTACAAAGCCGTTAGTACAGCCGATTTCTGGCACCGTTGGCATATGTCGTTATCGGTTTGGCTCAAAGAATATCTCTATATTCCATTAGGAGGTAACCGCAATGCTACTTTTGGCACTTGGTTTTGGATTATTGTTATCACTTTAATTGGCATACTGCTCACTGGCAGTTGGTATGTCACCATTATCATTGGTGGTGTTGTTGCCGCCGTCGTGTTATGGGCTATGCTACAACCTACCCGTAGAACCAAAATTATTACCTACTTAAACCTTATGATTACCATGCTTCTTGGTGGACTTTGGCATGGAGCCAGCTGGAACTTCATGATTTGGGGAGGACTAAATGGTGTGGGATTAGTGGGCTATAAATTCTGGTCGCAGCTCTCTACTTTCTATCGCGTGCTCTTAACGGCCTCAATAACTATTATATTAACACTCATCTACCTGTTCTTACCTTCACCCCTATTGAACATCTTGCTCATCTGGTCGTGTACCTTCTTAATTGGCGCTGTAGTACGTAAAATTTATGAGGTTATTGGTAGCAAACGCACCTATGCCCGCGTGGGACGTGCTTGGGCAATCTTGCAAACATTTACCTTCATCACCTTCACAAGACTCTTCTTTCGCTCCGGATCAAACCTTGACCCTGCCGAAGCAAACCAAGAAGCATGGACCACAGCACAAAACATGGTACAACAAATAGGTTCGAAATGGAACTTAGAAATCATCCCCGATATCTGTGTGCAATATCATAAAGTATTTATTCTATTTATTCTGGGCATGATTATTCACTGGTTGCCCGACCATTTCAAACGTTGGTACCGAATTAACATTGCTCTGTTGCCTCTGCCACTTTTAGCACTCTTTGTGGTATTAGTCATATTTATAGTTTATCAGTTTGTAACAGCGCAGCTTCAGCCATTTA
>CAMTOX010000023.1 GCA_947074225.1 uncultured bacterium | reverse complement strand
TCCTAAATTTAAATAACCGATAATTTAGAAAGTAGATTTATATTTTATCTCTTCAATTATCTTGATTATCTTTGCGTTATGAAAGCTATGCTAATAACTCCGCCTCTGGTGCAGCTCAATAGTCCTTATCCGGCTACTATGCCTCTTACTGGTTTTTTGCTATCTCAGCAAATTGCTACTACTCAGCTCGATTTAGGTATCGAACTGATAGATACTATTTTTACTTCAAAACAGTTATCTATATTGTTGGATGAGATAGAGCATCTTCCTAAGCTATCTAAACGTTCACGTCAACTATTGGTGCATCGTTCCTTTATTGTTACTTATATTGAACCTGCTATACGATTTCTTCGAAATCAAGATTTAACTTTAGCCAATCGATTCTCGCAACCTCTTTTTTGGCAAGATGTAATAGGAGAGAGCGACGAGGAACATCTGCTATTTGGGTTTGGTGAATCAGGAGTAGTCGATCAAGCTAAATATCTTACCACACGGTTTATAAAGGAGATAGCACAGCTAATTCAGGAGACAACACATCCCCATTTTCAGCTTATCCGCTATGCTGAGTCTTTGACTGTACGTTTACCAGACTTTGCACCGTTAGAACAAGAACTTCTTTCGAATCCTACCACTATTGACCTCTTGATGTTACAGTTGCTTCATAAGCATATCCAAGAGAATGACCCCGAATGGATTGGACTCTCTGTGCCTTTCCCTGGTAACTTATATGGTGCTATGCGCTGTGCGCAATATGTCAAACAGAATTTTCCTAATATAAAAGTTGTAATGGGAGGTGGGTATGTTAATACAGAGTTACGACAAATTGAAGATGTGTCGTTTTTTAAGTATGTAGACTATTTAACATTCGACGATGGTGAACTCCCTTTATTACGCCTCTTTACCGGTGGTGAACTCATACGTACGGCTTTTCTAAAAGATGGAAACATTTACTGGTCTAATCGCGATAGTGTAGAGAACATATCATTCTCAAACTGGGGAAATCCCTCTATGGTTGGCATAAAACAATCTTTATATTTAGATATGGTAGAAACAACGAATCCAATGCATCGGCTATGGAGTGTTGGACG
Source organism: uncultured bacterium (assembly GCA_947074225.1). Taxonomy (GTDB): domain Bacteria; phylum Bacteroidota; class Bacteroidia; order Bacteroidales; family Paludibacteraceae; genus CAMTOX01. Next base: position 10,377 of record CAMTOX010000023.1, on the reverse strand, counting down.
TTGGAATAAATTAATGATGGCACATGGCTGTTATTGGGCCAAATGTACATTCTGCGATACTAGATTAGATTATATCGGTCGTTTTGAACAGGCCTCGGCTGCAATAGTTGTCGATAGAATGGAATCTTTAATGGCTCAAACAAACATCTCGGGATTTCACTTTGTTGACGAGGCAGCACCTCCAGCGTTATTAAGAAAAATTGCCGAAGAGATATTATCGCGTAAACTGGTGGTGAGTTATTGGGTTAATATTCGTTTTGATAAAACATTCACACCAGAACTCTCATATTTGCTGGCAAAATCAGGATGTATAGCCGTTTCTGGTGGACTTGAAGTGGCTTCGGAGCGTGTGCTAAAGCTTATTAATAAGGGAGTGACTGTAGATTCAGCACGGTTATGTATGGAGAATCTTTCTCAACAGGGCATTATGGTACATGCTTATCTAATGTATGGTTTTCCTACTCAGACAGTATCAGAATTGTACGACTCGCTAACACAGGTGCGCAATCTGTTTCAGATAGGAGTTTTGCAATCTGCCTTTTGGCATCGGTATGCTATGACTATACATAGTCCATCGGGTAATAGTCCTGAGTCTATTGGTGCCAAAGCAGTAGAGCATGCCGTAGGAAGTTTTGCCAATAATGAGATTCCATTTATAACACAACCTGATATCGATTGGGATAAATATGCCCAAGGACTGTCGTTAGCAACCTATAATTATATGCAAGGTACAGGATTCGAATTGCCTATAAAGAAATGGTTTAAGTAAATTCAAAATTTAGAATAAATAATTAGGGCATTGTAACTTTGGTTACAATGCCCTAATTGTCTTTTCATAAAACTATCTGTAAGTTACATCCTATTATTTCTTAACAATACGATTTGCACTTACATTGTTGTTCATATCTACTGTTTCTAAGATATAAAGACCTGTAGAAAGAGAAGAGATGTTGATGTTGTTACTATTCTCAACATGCATAATTATACGACCTGTGGTGTCGAATATACGAGCCGATTTAATCTCTGCCATTACTCTTACTATGCCATCTGTAATTACAGTAGCTTCTAAAGTAACATTCTCCTTTTGTGTAACTTCAGGAACTGAAGTTGGAGCTGTAGGCATAAAGTAGATATTGATAATATCGCCAGTGTAGGTTCCACGTGCATAGCCAAAGAATGAAGTGCCATCGTTAGATACTACCATAGTACCAGCTGTAGCAACAACCTCTGTTGGGAAGTTTGTGTAGCCATAAGTTTCCTCGATATATTGTTCGAAAATCATACCATCAGTATTGTTGTTAGGAGCAAATACATAGGTATCTCTGTGAGGAGTTGGTAAGAATGGAGTAGCAATAGTAACCATACCATCGTTAGAAACACCAATACCTAAAGCATCGTCAAAACTTTTGTAAGTGATAGTGTCATTGCTTTCCAAATCAAAAAGAATTGGGTAACGGTTGTCCATGAATTGAGCAACTGGTGTTACATAAGTAGCAATAAGGTATTTACCATTTCCGCTTAATTTACCAGTAGTGAAATCTACATAACATCTTGTGAAGAATTCAAAATCGTCTGGAGTATAATTAAAATCGTAGTTAATGTGATCTGTAAATACTTTGCTTTCGTAAATACCTGTCTCACTGTTTAATTTCCATACGATACCAATTTCATCATAACTATCAGTGTATAAACGACCAGTGATTACGCTACCATCAGCGTTTACGTGGTCAATAATACAACCGCTTGAAGGAAGACCTAGAGGATCTTTATCTGGGTACGATAAAATAGTTGGAACGCCATTAGTCCATACTACAGGAGAGAAAGTGTTACCTTCTGTATCAATGAAACCACCAATTACGTTACCATCAGCACTAATACCGTTAGCACATCCGTAATAATAGTTTGGTAGGTTGCCTTGTGGTAAAGCTACAGGTTGGTTATTTGTAAAGGTCATTGGTTGCATGTCGTCAAGACTTGAACCGAAAGCACCTACTGTAACACCATCGTTTGATACAGCCTTAAATTCATAGAACTTCTCTGTTACGATATAAACGTTTGAGAAAGATTCCCCTGTTCCATAATCATAGAACATTGCATCCCCATTGAAACAACCTACGAAATAGCGATTGTTATCTGAGCTACGTGTTACGGGAATGTCAGAAGCAAATCCTTGTGTATGCAAATACATCGGATCTGTTTGAGCAAAAAGAGTAGAAACTCCTAATGCTAAGATTAATAATGAAGTAAATTTTTTCATAACTTTTTGGTGTATTAATAATAAAAAATTGTCACAATGTTTTATATCTGTAATAATAGTATCATAAATATATATGTTGCAAATATAAAGTATAGATTGCATATTTTCAGCAAATACTATGTATAATTATACATTATTAATCAATGATGTTGGTTGTTTTTAATTTTAAATTATTTAATTACTAATTTATATTTATTTGATTGATACTAATGCTATTGTAAAGCACTGTAAATTCGTTCGTTATATAAATTATATTCTGTTTTTCTAACTAAAATCTATTTCTATGCTGTATCAATACTATTATAAATTATTGTATGTTTATGCATTTTTCTAATCTAAATTATATAATTTAGTAAAATATATATTCATAAAAATAGGTTGCTTGTTTTTATAAGCAACCTATTATATTATTATCTAATAAATACATCAACGTTTTATGAATTTCTCACTCTTAATTTCTTTGTCATTATTAATCATTTCTATCAGATAAATACCATTTGTTAGATTTGAAACGTTTATTATAGAACTATTATTCTCTTGTAAAATAACTCTACCAGTAGCGTCGTATATCTTAATAGATATCATATTATTGTTTAACACTAGATTGTCCTCTACAATTGTGCTGCTAAGTTCAGAACCACTTTTAATATTCACGACTTCTTTATTCTCTACAGCTGCTGTTGGACATGCATAGTAGTTAAGCATATCGCCTGTATAGGTGCCTCTAGTGTAACCAAAGAATATTGTACCATCATTAGAAGATAATGCTGTTCCGGTAGATGCTAATACATTACTTGGCCAACTTGTGAAATTATATTCTACCTCTAGATAGTAATCAAATTCGGTACCCATGAAATTGTCATTCGCAATATATACGTATGAATCTCTATGTGGAGTAGGTAAGAATGGTGTTGCCACTGTAACAAGACCATCATTTGTGATAAACATACCTAACGCATCATTGTTGTTTTTGTAGGTAGTTGTATCATTGTTGTTTTCAAAATCAAAAACAATTGGGTATCTACTTGTTGTGGAGATATCTATTGGTTGAACTAATGTGCCAATTAAATATTTACCATTACCACTTAAATTACCACTTGTGAAATCAATATATTTACCTGTATGGAAGTTTGCACTTGAAGAGTCATAGAGGGTGTCAAAGTTTATATACTCAGAGAAGAGTTCTTCGTCGTAATTATTTGTTGCTGTATTATATTTCCAAATAATACCTATCTCTATATAACTATCCGTGTAATAACGTCCCACAATTACGCTACCATCTGTACTAATATGATCGGCAACAGCTCCTGCTGCAGTTTCACCTGTAATATCAATAGCTGGAAATGGAAGAATAGAAGCTACATTGTTATTCCATAGTATGGGATAATATTTATTACCTCCATAATCAATATATCCTACTAGTTTCTCACCATCGGCCGTGATGCCATTGGCACAACCATAGTAGAAGTTTGGCAGTCCAGTTGTAGAGAGTTTGGTAGCAGTACCACTTTTATAGCTCATAGGTTGCATATTATCTAATGTAGAACCAGTGGCACCTGCAACAACACCACTATCAGAAACCGACATAAATTCATAAAAGGTAGTGCTATCATCAACATATACATGCTCGGTTAAAGTACCTGTTTGATAATCGTAGATAAATGCTGATCCATTAAAGGTTCCAATGAAATAACGATTATTATCTGAACAGCTTTTTACTGGAATCTCTGCTTGAGTTCCTTGAGTATGTAAATAAATTTGCGAAGTCTGTCCATTTACCATCATGATTCCTATGGTAAATAGAAATAAAAGTGTAATCTTTTTCATAACATTGAGAGTTAATAATTTAATCTTGTTTATTTTATATGTTTCTTTATTTAAGAGCACTATACATTCAATAATCGGCTCTTAAATTCATTAATCGAAAAGCATGCCATAGCAATGTATTCTAAAGTGAAACCTTGTAATTTTAATATTAATAACATCTCGAAATCAATCTAAGAGAAACCACTCTCGATATATTCTTATCAAATATGAGCTATAAAAAAAGTAGCCTTTGAATAATTCAAAGACTACTTTTCTATTTTTTCACAAGATTAATCCTGTGACTAACGCTTCCAAATATTTATTTAACTGGTTGTGCAGATAATACTGGAGCTTCGTTATTGTTGTTTTGTTCAGCTACATAAGAACGGGTAACACCTGTTACAGCTACTTTAGCAGCATTGATAACTTGACTGCGTAAATTGCTTGTTGCAGTGTAGTTAGCTAAGAAAGCAACAATCTCCATGTTTTCTGGAATACAGTTGTGTGCACCAATAGTAGCAGGAATAGTATAAGTAAATTCTTGGCTATACTCACCATTGTTAAAGTTAATAGCATCGCCCATTGCTTGAGTAAAGAAGTGGCGTGGTGCATTGTCGTGAATGTATCCTGAAGTAGCACCCGATTGAGTACCTGAAAGACCAGATTGAATCAACATTACAGTTAGACGTGGAGCTGCAGTTGGAGAAATACCGCTTACAGTCATCTTAATCTCACGTGTTGCTACATTATATTCGTGATCAATTTTAACAGTACCCATTGAGGTTACTTTTAATTTGTCGCGGAAAGTGTTTGCATTAGTGTAACTTGGGTGATAAACCAAACCTAATTCAGTATTGGTTCTTTCACGGTCAATACAAATCATTGGCGCACCTGGAACACCTAAGAAACTTGAAATAGTCTTGCTCTCTGTCAATGTGAATGAGTCGTCACCATAACCTGCGTGGTGAGATACCCAAACTACGCGCTCGCGCTCTTCTTCAGATAAACCATTCAATGAGTTCTTGATTGCTGTAACACCAGCAGGACAGTTTGGACAAGATTGTCCGGTGAAGTGCTCTAACAATACTGTACGTTCGTAGTTACCACCTTCTACAACTGTTTGTTCTCCTGCAACTGAGTTTATGCCCTCTTGACCTTTAGTAGTTGTGGCTACAGAAACTTCTATAGAACCACTACCTTTAGTAGTCACCGATGGTAACTCAATAGCTACTGATTGACCATACATTAAGCCAATGTTGCTCACACGGTGAGTACCAGAAGTACCACCATAAGTGTAGTTAATTTCAATGTTGTTTACGAACTTAACACCTAAGTTGGTAACGTGGCAAGTCATAGTTTGTGTTTCACCTGCAACAACAACTGATGGTAGTTCAATATAAGTAGGAACAACATTATATTGTATTTTATCGCTATAGTCACCACCTGTTAATACGGCTTGGATATTCAATTTACCATATAAACCTGCTTGACTCAAAAGCTGCCATTGACCAGCAAATACCCAGTCGCGTTCTGTGCCGGTTCCTGGTTCATAACCTAAAGCATATTCTGAAGTCTCAAGAGAGTATGCAAAGAATAAATCACCTACTTCATCAACATTAATAGGCTCATCCAAGGCTACATACACCCAGCTATAACCATCTACAGTACCTATATTTTTCATGAATAATGCATCCGATTCATCATCCATCAAATCATTTACAATATAAACAGTGAAGTTCTCACCCGATCCATTAAGACCGCAACGAATACCTACAATTTCATTACCGTTCTTTACTAAATCGTCTTTGTTAATCTGTACTGCAGCACCTAAAATACTATAAGCACCGGTACCAATACCACTCTTCATGTCGTTGGTGCAATAACCAAAGGCATAACTATCAGGACCTGTCGGACCATCGTTTAGATCAATATTGCCATTTTTGTCTTGGCAAGAAATTAATGTGGTTGCAAATACTGCCAACATTAATGTAAAATAAAAAAATCTTTTCATCATCTTCTGATTGTTTAGTTTGATTTTGGAATTTCTTTTATCTCATATCGAAATGGATTCAATATGAACTTTGATTAATTATTACTCTCTCCTATAACTTGCAGCATCTATTAAATCTTGTTGAAAGGATTTAATGATATCATCTTAGATTCTTTGGAAAGGAATTTTAGATAATAATGAGTGCTTTGGTCTTTAATCTCTCGTATTGAGAGCTTTTGCATAAATATGCATTTTCATTCTTATGCAAAGGTAGTATTATATTGCATATATCAGATAATTAATCGTTTAAATAAAAGTAATATATCCAAATATTATGTTTTGTTTTTGCATATATGCTAATTCACCTTATCAATTCATAAAATAATAACCGTTTTCAACCCTTTTGCTTAAAAAATATTATCGCTTAGCTTCCTTATACAGCGCATTTATGACCTGTTTCTGAATTTATTTTTTAACAACACCTCTGAGAGTAGCTTTTGTTTTAAAATGGAATGCTCTATATTTGCACAAAGATCTTACAATTGCGTTTTTATCGATGAAGGCTTCTATCAACCATAAGATGGTGAGATAATAGCAGAATCGCACGCTTCATTTTTCTTTTTTACCTTATTATATAGGTATCTAATTTTTAAGTGTATGAATAAAGAGAATTCACATCGTAAAGTTGGTTTATTGCCCATAGGCTCTTTAATGGCCAAAGTGCTTATCTTAGGCTCCATTCCTGGCGATAAGTCCATTGCTATGCAACAATACTATGCACATCCTCGTAACCGATTCTGGGATATCATTGCTGAAGGACTCCAAGTAGAGCTGCCGCAGCATTACCATATGAAGGTAGAGTTACTTCTCCAACATCATATCGCCTTATGGGATGTTGCCCATCAAGCAGAACGAAAAGGGAGTCTGGATAGTGCCATACGTCATGTAGTGCCTAATCATCTCGACCATTTTATCGAGAATCATCCGTCACTGTGTGCTATAGCTTTCAATGGCAATAAAGCCAAAGAGATTTATCAACGTCACTTTAATAAACGACAGGGAATACACTATTTCGAATTGCCAAGCACTAGTCCGGCAAATGCCAGCTACTCTTTAGAACGCTTATATAATTCATGGAAACCTCTTTTTGAGGTGTTATAGGTAAGAAGTAATCAATACAAAACAAATTTACAGAAAAATCTTCTGAAGAATCTACATTAAAAAAGAAAAAATAGTAATTTTGTAACACCATTGGAAAGCTGCCAGAGTGGTCGAATGGGCCGCACTCGAAATGCGGTGTACGGGTAACTGTACCGGGGGTTCGAATCCCTCGCTTTCCGCAACGTGAGAATAGAAATTCCTCTTTCAACATTATTTGTGGGAAGAGGAATTCTTTTTATAACACTATTTTAGCACCGCTTCACTGCTCAATACCATTCTTATAGGCTTTAGGCGATAGCCCTACTATTCTTTTAAAGTATTTACCGAAAAACGATTGACTGGGAAAGTTTAAATAATCGCTTATTTGTTGAACATTCATATTGCTATGCCGTAAGAGCTCTTTAGCTTCTAAGATAATATACTCATCTATCAACTCCGAAGCGGTCTTACCGCACGACTCTTTTATCTTTGACGACATATATTTTGAGGTGAGCGATAACTCATTGGCATAAAACTCTACACTACGCTCTTCACGGTAGTGAAGTTTCACCGCTTTTAAAAAACGTTCCAACAGATAATGCTCTCTACTTTTCTCTTTGGGTAAATCATGAAAATAGTATCCTGCACCATAAAAAAATGCACGCGTTAAATTCTTTAGTGCCTCCATCCGATAGGGATGGTCTGGAACTAGTAATAAACCCTCGCACATTCTGTAGTAGTTCACTATGGCATCTAACGCCTCACGATTAAACTTCACATACGGATTATCCCGTACATTGGCATACGACGATACCCATTCGCCTATATTTAACGACTCAAGAAAATGAACCGACATTATAAGGAATAATCCTTTAAAATCTGAACTCACAGATTCATATTCAAGTATTGTGTTGGGCATTAATATTGTCATACTAGAGGATTCTAAATGATAGGATATTAAATCTATCTTCCCATGGCATTCCCCTTCAATACAGATTATTGTTGTCAATGTATCTACTTTAAATGGCCGATTCAGAACGGGCGACATCTTAAACGATTCAAACAACATGAAATCATCACCAATGGTTTTAACATCTGCCTCCTGATGCAAATAACTACGGCAGTCAAATAACTCTATTCTATTTCTCATTTTATATCTGTTTATTTTGCAAAATTATTCTTTTTCTCTTTTAAAACTAATATTTAGAGAAAAAATGACCAATTATTTGTTCTTTTGCCCTTTTTTACCCTACTTTTCAGCTATACTTTTGTCACCATCAATCAAATAGGTAAAAACCTTTTTATAAATCATTTTTTTATGGACATTTCAAATAAAGTAGTTATCGTTACCGGAGGTGGTAATGGGTTAGGAAGAGAATTAGTATTAAATCTTTTAAAACAAAATTGCAATGTAGTGGCGGTCGATATCAATATTGAGGCACTCAATCAAACCTTGCAGTTGGCTAAGAATAACGCTCACTCTTTAATGATTTCGCAAACAGATATTACCGACTCTGAGGCAATTAATCAGATGATTCAGAAAACACTCTTACGCTTTGGTACCATAGATGGCGTTATCAATAATGCTGGTATTATCCAGCCCTTTCGTCGCATTAGAGATCTCGATGCCAAAGTCATCGAACGAGTTTTCAATATTAACTTCATGGGAACATTAAACCTCATCAAGGCACTTTTGCCAACGTTATATACTCGGCCTCAGGCGCATATTGTAAACATCTCTAGCATGGGTGGTTTTTTACCAGTTCCCGGACAGGCCATCTATGGAGCCTCTAAGGCTGCCGTAAAGATTCTCTCAGAGGCACTCCGAGCAGAACTCCAAGGCACAGAAATAGGTGTTACCACTGTATTTCCAGGAGCACTCTATACCAACATCAAAGCCAATTCAGGACTTAAAGCCGATGCTGGAGCAGGAACAGAAGGTCACGCTCCCTCGGCGGCCTTCTCACCGGCCAGAGCAGCAAAGATGATTATCTATGCCATGCAACACAATAAAGCGCAACTCTATATTGGTAAAGATGCCGAATCCATGAACCTCCTCTACCGGCTCAACCCCAATATGGCAACAAAACTCATTACCAATAAAATTGCTCACAATATGGAACAACCCATCGCAGAGATGGTTCCGTAAAGGTGTTATCAAGTGTAATGTAAAGAGATAGAAATCTATCATCTGCTTTACTCATGTTATTATAGCGCAAGAGCCTTAGTATGCTAAGGCTCTTGCACTATAAATGTTTATTTATTCAATTGTAATAAACCAATATCCGATTCTCAATAAACTCCCTCCTTAAACAGACCATACCATTGCTCCAACTCATCTTCCGGTTTTAGTTGTAATGCTTTCATCACAACATAGGCAAACTCTATGGGAGCCAAACCACTGGCAGTAATAAGATTTTTATCTTGCAGAGCTGGTACATCTTTATAGTTATGAGCCTCTTGATACTCCGGAATAGCCCATTGCAAATATCCTAAAGCATTACTGCTATGCTGGTATGTTGCAAAACAGCCAAACTGATGCAAATAGGCAGTAGCACCACATATAGCAGCCACCATTTTTCCTGCCGATAGCATTTGTTGTATCAACCCATCTACTGCTCTGTTCTGAGCTTGCTGCCACCCATTCCCACCGGGAAGAATTAATAGAACACTTTGCGCTATCTCTACCTCTTTTAATGCGATATCCGGTGTAACCTTAAGACCACCCATAGAATGTAATGGTGCACCACAATCCGCCACAAAGAGCGACTCATATTCACCACTCTTCATTAACTCCGGAGTGAGATAAGCTATCTCCCAATCTGAATACCCCTCAAAGAGGTATATGTATATCTTTTGTTTTTGCATGATGTTTATTATTTGAGAATTTAAATGTTTGCTCTGAACTAGTGTTTCAAGTTGCAATTTGGACTGCATATGCTCAATGATAAAGCATCTACATTTCCTGTATGCTGATAAAATATTCTTCTTACGCTGCTTGCCTCACTTTATAAAAAGTTGCATTTATAACTTGAATTCAAGTAATGTTGTATTACAAAACAACTAAAATGTTTTGCTTGTTTATATATCTACTTCAAATGATGTTATTTGATCTACAAGTATTGGATATTCATTAGATCGGAAGAGCGTCGTGTAGGGAAAGAGTGTAGGCTATAGTGTAGAT
>CAMTOX010000022.1 GCA_947074225.1 uncultured bacterium | reverse complement strand
AATATTTTTTCATAGTTAAAAAGTTAAACTAAATTAATAATATTTTTTCGAATAAATATGCGTAATTATTAAGTGTATATTTATGTATACTGTGTATCAATCAATTGTATATGATTAATTAATAAATTATTTTTCAGTAGTAACAAATTTATCTTTTTCTTACTATTAAATGAACCATCTTTGTTCTATGAGAGTTAGGAAGGTATAGTTTTTTTTATTTAAAAAAGATAAATTTGTTGGCTTTGCTGTTTTTTTTAATAACAATAGTTGAAATAGTGAAGATGTAGTAAAAAGCGAAGGTGATTTAAAGTGAGGTGAGTCCTAGTTTATTGTTTCGGTTATATAAAAGATAACAAATAATAGAACATTTTTTTTATTAACTAATTCGTTTTGTATGAGAAATTTTTTACAAAGATGGATATTATATAGCCTCTTGCTATTAATATCCACAAATTTGTTTGGTCAAGCTCGTTCGTCTGTAAATACAGACTTCTCGAGTGGCATACCAACGGGTTGGGTTCAAGATGCCACAGGTGTGACCTTATGGAGCACTAGTAGCTCCGGATTTAATACCGGATCGGGCACTCTAACTCCAGCCATCGGTACTGCTTATGCTGTATTATCAGCATCGACGAATCAAGCAGCTGTGAAGTTGATATCTACTTCTACAGATGCTTCTACATTTGTTTCGCCTGTATTAAGTATTACTTATGCAATTCCCCAGTACATCATCGCTGGAGAACCAAGTAATGATACTTTAAAGGTTTATTACCGTACCTCTACTAATGGTACGTGGAATTTATTACAAACATTAGGAACTCCATCTACACAATGGACTAATGCTATTATCCCTTTAACCGGTATTGGCAATCTTTCTAATGTGCAAATTGCCCTTGAGCATAATTATGGTTCAGGTCGTGCTATCTTGATTGATGAAGTTTATATTGGCGCTGAGTCCATATGTACTACTCCAATCGGGTTAAATGCGAACCGCATAACCTCTAATTCAGCTCAAATTCTCTGGAGTGGTCATAGTATGACAGAACTCTATTCGGTTAAAGTAGACACCATGCCTATAACAGATTTTTCTGCTACAGCATCTGTCTTAGATGTGTCTACTCCTAATTTCTTTTGTGCATTAACTAATTTGCAACCTTCAAAAAGTTACTATTTCTACGTAAAAGCAGATTGTGGAGATAATGATATTACAGATTGGTCTACGGTTGGAACTTTTACTACCTTGTGTAATGATGTTAATGTACCTTATACACAAGATTTTGAAAATGTTGGGATTATAGAAGGTATCTCTTACCCCAATTGTTGGAATAGAATGATGGTACGCTCGGGCTTCCCTTCTGGAACTTCACCAAGTATAGCTTATAATTCACATTGTACTGGAACAAAGAAAAATGGTCTAGCAGGTTTGAGAATTACAGGTAGTTACTATTTCTCCGACACTTTTACCTCACCACGTATTACTAAAGGTATTGCAACCACTCCTTCTTTGAATGTGGCCGATATTGCCAGTTTACAAGTAACATTCTGGTATTATTCTTCATCACTTTCAAATAAACTTTACGTTGGAGTAATGACAGACCCCAATGATGAGTCTTCATTTCAAGAAATTGCAACGATTCAAGTAACAGCTGCAAGTGCATGGCAACAAATAACATTACCTTTATCAAATGCTACAGCAGGTAAATTTGTTGCCTTTATGGTAGATGGTGGCGATATTGCTGGTACAACAACTTCTACTTATCAACAAACTTCAATATTCTATATTGACGATGTATTGATAGAGGAACAACCTGCATGTCCGAGTCCAAAAATTATTGTAGCATCAAATGTTACTACCAATGGTTGTGATTTAACATGGGCTTCTTATAATGCTACATCATGGGAGATGAAAATTTCTAAAAATGCCATGACAGACATGACTGCTAATGCTAATGTCTTTAATGGTACCGTAAATAGTAATCCTTATGCCTTAACTGGTTTGTCACCAAATATGACATACTTCATCTATTTGCGTTCTAACTGTGGAACCGATGGATATAGTGAATGGTCGCAAGCCGCTACAGTATCTACTTTATGTGACAATACCATATCAGACTTCCCTTATTTGTCTAATTTCGATGATATAGCGACTGGAGGTTTTTCAGAATGTTGGTATCGTCCGGTAATGTATAATGGTTATCCTAAAGTAACTGCTTTTTCTACTCTTACAGTAAATAGCGCACCACATTCATTAGAATTTAGATCGGCATCTTCATCTAATCCATCTATTGCAGTAACACCAGCTATTAACTCTTCTTTGAATAGTTTGATGGTAACTTGCTGGATGCGTGCCGAAAGTACTACTAGCTCAGGTGTTATGGATTTAGGGTATATGACAGATCCTCAAGATCCTACAACATTTACTCTAATTGAAACAGTAACACCTATGAACAATAATATTACATATTATGAGTTCTTCTTGTCAAATGTTACGGATACTAATTTAGGAAATCATATCGCATTTCGCCATAGAACATCCTCTAGTTCATATTATTACTGGGTAGATGATGTCAAGATAGATAGTTTGCCAAGTTGTTTTGTGCCTTTAAAGGTACGTGCATCACAACTAACTGACTCTTCGGCGTCAATAATATGGAATCATGTAGAGAAAGAAAATTCATGGCAAGTTAAGGTCTCTTCAACGTTAATGACCGATTTAACAGCTACTGCCGATATATATGATAATATTGTCTCTAATCCTAATGTTACCATTAACGGATTGAATGCTAATACTAATTACTATGTTTATGTGCGTAGCGCATGTCATACTGATGTAAATGACGGTTGGGCATCGGTTTATAATATTAAAACCAAATGTTCGCCTTTGGCCATGATACCACAATTTGAAGATTTTGAATCTTATGGTTCAAATTCATATCCTGATTGTTGGTCTCGTCCATTAATTTACTCTACCTATCCAAAAATAATAACATCTTCAAATAATAATGTATTGAGAATTGCTGGTAATGCAAGCAATACTACTTATGCAGTCTCTCAACCTATAGATGTAGAATTAAATACATTACAAGTAAGTTTTGATTTAACTCCTTATAGTATTACTTATGGAGGTAGATTAGAAGTAGGAGTGATGCCAAATCCTGAAGATACTACTACATTTGAACTTGTTAAAGTTATCAATGCGAAAACAACTGCGCAAGAACGTTATTATATAAATCTAAATAATATAGCTTTACGTGGATTAGGAAATTGTATAGCAATAAGAAATGTGGATAACTCTTCGTCAAGTTATTATTGGACTATCGATAATTTTAAGGTTGACTATTTACCATCTTGTATTACTCCTACAACTCTGCAGTTAGATAATCTTACAGCTACAACTGCACAACTCTCTTGGACTCCTGAAAATGGTGAAACAAGTTGGAATGTGAAAATCTCTAAGATACAGTTGTTATATCCAAGTGATGTTAATGCATTTGTTTTAGATACAACTATAAATACTACCACTTTAACTGCATCGAACTTACAAATGGGAACTAAATATTATTTCTATTTACAATCTCAATGTACAGATACTGTAGGTTTATGGGAAGAAATAGTATTTACTACACCTTGTTCATCAATCACAACATTGCCTTTAGCTAATGATTTTGAGAATGAAACAGTAGATGTTTTACCAAACTGTTGGACGCTTTTATATGCTTCTACATCTCCTAAAGTAACTAATAATACCAATAGCTTTGGAGGTTCAGGAAATTCAATCTATTTCAGTGGTGGTAATGCTATGATAGCTGCACCGGAAATTGGGCTGGATATTCATACCGTTAGAGTCTCTTTCTATCTTTCGCAAGAAGGGGCAAGTTCTGGTAAGATGCATGTAGGTGTTATGGGCGATAATTCAGATATTAATAGTTTTGAATTGATAGATAGTATTTTGGTACCTACATATAAAACTCAAACCTTTTATCAATATGATTTAGATGCTACTACTTTAACTGGAAATTCATGGTACTTTGCTTTCAAACAAGTTACCTCTACTGCTGGTTGGTATTTCTGGTTAGATAATTTGAGTATTGAATTAATACCAAGTTGTAATACAGTCACAAATTTAACCTATTCATCTCTACTCGATACTTCAATAACAGTTTCATGGGCTGGGAATGATAATGCTATATCTTATGAATATTGTTATGGTGTAAGAGGCTTTGTACCCGAAGGAAATAATGTGACTATATACTCCACTACACAAACGCAGGCTCATATTGGCAGTTTAACTCCGCAAACAAATTACGACCTTTATGTACGCTCTATTTGTAGTGTTGACGATGTTAGTACTTGGACAGCATTACCATTAATGTTTACTACTTGTACTACTCCAGAATCTATACCTTTAGTAACAGACTTTGAGAATGCTACCGATAATGCAAATTGGATTCTCAATAATTCTACTAGTACAGGTTTAAGTAAATGGGTTATTGGTAAAGGTACATCGGCCTCATATTCTAATACGGCTTTATATATTTCTAAAGATACGGGTATGTTGGCTTCTCATGAATATAATGGTAGCTCAACAGCTAATGTCTATGCTTATCGCACAGTAATATTAACTCCTGGTATGTACACCGTAGAATATGATTGGATTGGTGAAGGAGAATCTACTTACGACTATGCACGATTTGCTTTAGTAGATCCTTCAGAATCGCTTACTGCTGGAACTATTGCATCTATTAATACTGGTGTTATGCCTTCTGGTAAATGGGAAATAGATTTAGCCGATGGAAAATTAAATTTGTCGTCTACATGGAATAGTGTAGAAAGACAATTTATGGTGAATGAAACAAAAATATATAATCTTGTCCTTTATTGGATAAATGATGGTAGTGTAACTAATAATCCTTCTTTTGCAATAGATAATTTGAGTATTACAAGAGAAAGAGATTGTCGTAGACCTAAAGACCTTTCGGTATCTAGGTTAACCTATAACTCTGCTAAGATTATGTGGTTTAGTCAAAATGGTTCTTCGTTTAATATTAAAGTATCTTCAACACCTATTGACCCAGAAGTTCAAGATGGAGATTTTGAAAATATTACGGGTTCTTATTATACCGACAATTATTATGACTTGTCCGATCTACTGCCTAATACGACTTATTATTTCTATGTGCAAGCAGACTGTGGTACTAATGAACCAAGTGTATGGTCTAGAAATGGAACGTTCACAACATTATGTGCTCCTCAAGCATTGCCATATACAGATAATTTCAACTCATATGATCCAGAAGTAGATGTTTTGCCTAGCTGTTGGTTCGATAATTATGATGTATTTGGTGCTGTAACCAATAATTATAGTGCAACTTTATCTAAACAACATCCAAATGATCAAGATTCAATGTGTGTAAAGATACAAAGTTATTACTACTCTAGTACAAATTCTACTTCAGGAGAAATAACAATGCGTTATGTTAAGAATAATGTTATCTTACCTGAATTTGACGAAGATATGAATAAAATGTATATGGACTTTACTGCCTATAGCACAACAGACAAATGTAAGTTACGCGTTGGAGTATTGGCCGATCCCTCAGATATGTCTACATTTATTCTTATTGATACTATAGATGTGTTGAAATCATGGAATACATATACTGTTAGCTTTGAAGATATTGATTTTGGCGATGACTATAATGGTAACCCAAGTACACAAACAACAGGATTTATTAGTTTCTTACTCGACGGTGCATCAGATGCTGCCGAATCTACTATGTATATTAGTAATATTCATGTAGACACAATATCTGCCTGTAAAGCTCCTGTATCTATGAATGTTGTTTCTACTAATGGTAATGGTGCTACACTTTCTTGGAAACCAATGTCTATGTTAGATAATAATTGGAGGGTACAAATCTCTACAGTGAATCATAGAAGTAATGTATATGATTTAGATACCGATGATAGTATTGTTATTGATACTTTGGTTAGCGGAAGTCAAATTACTGTATCTGGTCTTAAACCTAATACAACTTATTATTACTATGTACGTCCAATCTGTGAAAACAATGTGGAAGGACCGCGTTTCAAGAACGCAGTATCTTTCCGTACAGATTGTGGGGTAGAAGAATTACCATATGTAGAATCTTTTGATTCTTATGGTACTGGTACAGGAACTATGGTGGCTTGTTGGGATCGTTACTATACCAATGTGTTATCAACTCTATATCCTTATATTAATTCTGTTTCGGCAAGTGCTCCGGGCTCTCTTTACTTCTATGCCACAGATACTACTTATACCTATGTGGTATTACCAGAGCTTGATATTAATGATTTGAGTCTTTTAACTGTATCCATGAAAGCCAGAGCTTCATCGTTGAAATATTACTTGAAGTTAGGTGTTATGACAAATCCTGCCGATTTGAATACATTTACTGAAGTAAGTCGTATTTCTGTTTCTGAAATAAGTGTATGGCAAGATATTATTGTGCATCTTAATAGTTACAGTGGTAATGCGCAGTATATAGCCTTATTGGCCGATTCTACAGGAATGTTATATATTGACGACTTAATAGTAGAAGAATCGCCTTTGTGCTTCATGCCGAAAAATGTTTCAGTATTAAGTTCTACCTCTTCTTCGATAGATGTTTCATGGGGTACTGGAAATAATGAAACATCATGGGAAGTAGTCTATGGTAATTTAGGATTTGATCCGAATAGTGCTACACCAATATCTGTTCTTAATTCCACTTATACAATTTCAGGTTTAAATCCTTCTTCAATATATCAAATTTATGTGCGTGCTAATTGTGGCATTACCGATGGATATAGCGAATGGTACGGTCCAGTTCTTGGAACCACAACTCAACTTCCTGCAACTATTCCTTACAATACAGATTTTGAAGGTACTAATGGTGGATGGACAATTGAGAATGGTACACAAGGTAACCAATTTACAATTGGTAATGACCAGTTAAATGGTGCATATAGTGGTAATGATTATTTATATATTACTAATGATAATGGTAATACATGTGGTTATACCATTTCTGGAGCTACATCAGCTGTATTTGCTTATCGTAAGTTTGGTTTTGATGTTGGACGTTATGTTATCTCTTTCCAATGGAAAGCAGGTGGAGAAAGCTCATTTGATTATGGACGATTCTTCTTTACACCTGGAGATGCTTCCTTTACAGCAGGGTCTACCATGATTAAAGATACAGTAAATGTTAATGCTAGCTGGATTGATCTTAACGCTGCAAATAACAAGAAGCGTAAAATGAATATGAACACTTCATGGAAAGAAGAGTTATATGTATTAGATGTTACAACTGCTGGAGAATATAATCTTGCATTTGGTTGGTGTAACGACTATGGCGGTGGGGATGGTCTTGGACTTTGTATTGACGATATCAAAGTACAATCACTAACATGTATGTATCCTACCATTTCTGTAGATAGTGCTACAGCAACTTCTATCAAAGTAAATTGGACATCCGACAATAATAATTCTATTATTAAAGTCTCAACCACAAGTTTATCTCTTGAAGAAATTGCTACAGCAACTGCCGATGTTTTAAATCAAAATGTAACAACAAATACATACACCCTTTCCGGACTAACTCCAGAAACGGACTATTATATCTATGTAAGCAATCTTTGCTCTACTACCGATACAAGTATTTGGGTCTCTTATGCCATTACAACACCTGCTATGCTTCCTTATGCTTGCGACTTTGAACAAGCAAATCATAGCTGGATATTTGTCAATGGTACTCAAGGAAATAAATTTGTTGTAGATACAGCAATAGCATTTGGTGGTAATAAATCACTGTATATCAGTGATAACGAAGGAGTCTCGAATACTTATTCTACTCCTACATCATTATCTTCTACAGTATATGCCTATAAAGAGGTTTATTTTGAACCTGGAACATACGAAATCTCTTACCAATGGCGCTGTCTTGGTGAAGTTTCGAACGACTATGCACGTGTATTCTTGTTCCCAAGCAATAAATCACTTACTGCAGGTACAAACATTTTATACACTGTGTCTAATCCTACTAATGCTTTAGCAGTTTTAGACCAGAATGTACAATTAAATAATAGTGCTGCATGGCAAGAAAATCAAACACGCTTTAAAGTTAATGCCGCCGGCATTTATAAAGTAGTAGTTGGTTGGAGAAATTCTAATTCTGTAAATAACAATCCTCCTATTGCTATAGACGATGTCGTTATTGAAGAAGTAATGTGTTTAGCACCTCTTGTGCAGACATCAGATATCACTATCTCATCGGCTTCTTTAGAATGGTTCAGTAACTCTGATACTATCTTATTCAAAGTTTCAAAAGAACTATTTACTTTAGAACAGATAGATACTGTAACGAATAATTTAATATGTAATGAAAAAATCTTCAACAAGAACTACGCATTGTCAGGATTGGAAGACTATACCACATATTACATCTATTCAAGAGTGCTTTGTTCTTCTGGCGATACTTCGGAATGGAATATTGAGCCGTTTACAACTCAATTAATGGTTATTAATGCGCCATGTTCATTTGACTTTGAAACAGATGCGAAATTCTATCTGGTAAATGGTAATCAAAGAAACTACTTTGTAGTTGGTAATGGAGTGTCGGCCAATGGTAATAATTCATTATATATTACCAATGATGGAACTTTGAACGCTTATTCAACGAACTTAAGCTCGGTGGTATATGCAACTAAAGTTATTAACTTTGAACAAGGTGAATATATTATTAGTTACAACTGGCTTTGTAATGCTGAATCAGGTTATGACTACGGACGTGTATTCTTAGCTCCGGAAACAGCAACTATAACAAATAGTACATCATTTATGTCGCTAACTTCTGCACCTACTGGTTGGATTGCACTTGATAACTATGCTCAAATGAGTAATAACACGTCATGGAGTAACCAAGAAGTGGAATTTAACATCAGTACAACTGGAAATTATCAGTTAGTTATTGGTTGGACTAACGATGGTTCTATGGGTGTAAACCCTCCTTTAGCAATTGACGATATTGAAATTACTAAAGTAGCATGTATGGCACCTATTGTAACCACTGATAGTATTACTACCGATGCTATTTATCTTGATGTGGTGTCGCAAACAGATTCGTTTGTAATATTTATATCGAGTACGTTACATAGCGATATGTATCTTGAAACGGTGCAAACAACAGATCATGTAGGTAATAAATTTGATTTCCAAGGACTCTCTTCGCAAACAAATTATTATATCTATACACGAAGTGTTTGTAGCGATTCTACATTCTCTAATTGGGCAATTAATCTCTTTAGAACTAGTTGTGCCGATATCTATATTAATGATACCTTAAGTTATGTTGAAAATTTTGATTCCTATGGTACATTATCTAACACTCAACCAGAATGTTGGTTTAATAATACTACTAGTTCATATGTTTATCCTAATATTTCTACAACGAAATATAATGGAGTAGGGTCGTTGTACTTCTACGGAAGTTCGCTTGTAACAACCTATTCAGCAACATCAAAAATTGAAGGTACACCAATAAATGAACTTATGATGACTTTACGTCTTCAAGTGTCGACATTAAGTTATCATATCCTTGTTGGAGTGATGTCTAATCCGGACGATGTTAATACATTTATTACGGTCGACTCACTCTATTGTTCGGCTATTTCTATATGGGAATATAAAGAGGTAGATTTCTCTAATTATTCTGGAGAAGGTAAACATATTGCATTTAAAGTAGGAGGTAAAGTGGTCTCTTATGCTTATGTTGATAATGTTGAGATTATGAAGATTCCTGCATGTCCAAATATTAGGAATCTTGAGGTTGAGTCAGTAACAACAACCAATATATCATTATCTTGGGATAGTCACGCTACAAATAATCAATATCAAGTGAAGTTATTTGTTAATAGCGATAACATTGATCCTAATACCTCTACGGCTCTAATAGATACCATTGTCAATACAAATAGTATTAATATGACAGTAACAAATGGTATGTATATAGCCTATGTGCGCAGAGTATGTTCGGATACTGAGCAAGGTAATTGGGCCGATATTAAGGTTGTTACCTCTTGTCAGGAAATTCCTTTGCCTTATTTTGAATCTTTGAGTGGAGAAATATTACCTCCTACTTGTTGGGAGCGATACTCATCATTATTATCATCTGTAATAAATGGAGGTACGTTATCTTCTTCTTCTTCAGGATGGAACAGAACTACAGTAGACCAAGGTATTATAGGCACTCATATGAGAACCAATAATTATGGTGGATCGCATAATGCATGGTTAACAACACCTACATTCATTATTGATACTACTGCCATATTATCATTTGATTTGGCATTGACAAAATATTCTGATGCTACGGCAGATCCGACATCAAACTTCAGTCAGAGCTTTATGGTACTCGTTTCTGACGATGCCGGACAATCATGGAATATGAACAATGCTACTGTATGGAACGATAGTATTGGTGATCATGGATTCCTTGCCATTCCTAAAACTGCAATGCGTTATAGTGTAGATTTAGGTAAATATGTGGGTAATGAAATTATGATTGCATTCTACTCGGAGTCTAGACGCTCTGGTGGCGATAACTTTATACACCTTGGCAATGTGGCTATTAAACCTGCTGCATCATCTCAACTGTACGACGATGCTTGTCTTGGTTATGGTTATACTAGCAATGGGTTTAATATTGATGCGGCACAAATGCCTACATCTGGAGTATACAACTTCTCTAAAATGGTGCCAGGAGCAACAACAGACTCTATTGTTAGAATTACTATTACGGTACATTCTAATGATGTAACTTATCTTACAGATTCTATGTGTTCTGGTGATGTTTATACCAAATATGGTTTCCAAAATATCACTGCAGCAGGAACCTATAGAAGAGTTGAAACATCGTCATTTGGTTGCGATAGTGCATTGATATTGACTCTTACGGTTATTGGTGGTTCTAACAACGAAACTGAAATAAATATTTGCGAAAGCGAACTTCCTTATCAGTGGCGCGGAAAGAACTATAATGCTACAGGAGTATACAATGATACCACTGTTGGTAATAACGGATGCGATGTGATACATACTTTGATATTACATGTGAATCGCGAATATCATTTCTCCGATAACTATCAGATTAATGATACAGACCTTCCATTTGTATATCTAGATACTATATTCACAGAAACTACACCGCGTGGTTCTTCTACACATGTC
The DNA here is from genome assembly GCA_947074225.1 of uncultured bacterium. Taxonomy (GTDB): domain Bacteria; phylum Bacteroidota; class Bacteroidia; order Bacteroidales; family Paludibacteraceae; genus CAMTOX01. Next base: position 259 of record CAMTOX010000022.1, on the reverse strand, counting down.
TTAAATAGAAAAACTCAAGCTGGTTGTGATAGTATCTATACTGTAACATTAGATGTTAGAACTGTTTCGTTGACCGATGTATATGGAAATGATTTCTTAGATATCTATCCTAACCCAATACGCAAAGATGGTGAAGTGATATTGAATGCCAATATCTCTGAAGCAGAACTTTATGATCTTGTAGTAGAGGTCTTCAATAGTGCTGGAGAACGTGTCAAGGTGTTACACCCTGAAACTATGCCAATACTTATTAAAGACT